>CAIZHL010000451.1 GCA_903932755.1 uncultured beta proteobacterium | reverse complement strand
TGTTCTTCAAGGAACGCTGGTACGGCTTCGACGATGCGCTCTATACCGGCGCCCGGCTGCTGGAAATCGTCTCGCGCTGGGCCGATTCCAACTGGCCGCTGCAGAACCTGCCCAACGCCATCTCGACGCCGGAACTCAACATCAAGATGCAGGAAGGCGAACCGCATGCGCTGGTGGCCAAGCTGCGCGAGCGCGGCCGCAAACTGCTGCCCGGCGCGCGCGAGCTGATCACCATCGACGGCGTGCGCGCCGAGTATGCCGACGGCTTCGGCCTGGCGCGCGCTTCGAACACCACGCCGGTGGTGGTGCTGCGCTTTGAAGCCGATACGCAGGCGGCATTGACGCGCATCCAGAACGAATTCCGCGCCGCGCTGCGCGCGGTCTGGCCCGGCATAGCCATCGATCTCTGACGCGGCGCGCCGTATCGCCGGCGCCGACATTTAGAGCGTCGCTTCGACCCAGGCCTTGACCGACGCCAGCGCCGCCGGCAGCGGCGCCGGATCGGTGCCACCGGCCTGCGCCATGTCGGGCCGGCCGCCGCCCTTGCCGCCCACCTGCTGGGCGACGAAGTTGACCAGATCCCCGGCCTTGACGCGACCGGTGAGGTCGGCAGTGACGCCGGCGATCAGGCTGACCTTGCCGGCGCTGGTGCTGGCCAGAACGATGACGGCCGACTTGAGCTTGTCCTTGAGCTTGTCCATGGTTTCGCGCAGCGAGGTGGCATCGGCACCCTCGAGGTTCGTCACCAATACCTTGATGCCCTTGACGTCGATGGCCTTGCTGACGAAATCATCGCCTTGCGCCGAAGCCAGCTTGCCCTTGAGCCCGGCCAGTTCGCGCTCGAGGCGCTTGACCTGGTCGAGCAGTGCGTTCACCCGCGCCGGGGCCTCGGTGCGCACCACCTTGAGCGTGCCGGCGATGCCGCCCAGCGTGCGTTCCATGCCCTGCACGTAGGCCAGCGCATTGTCGCCGGTGAGCGCCTCGACGCGACGCACGCCGGCCGCCACGCCACCTTCGGCGACGATGGTGAAGAAGCCGATGTCGCCGGTGCGCGCGACGTGCGTACCGCCGCAGAGTTCCTGCGAGGAGCCGATAGCGAGCACGCGCACCTCGTCGCCGTATTTCTCGCCGAACAACATGACCGCACCGGTCTTCTGCGCCTCGGCCAGCGGCATCACCCTGGCTTCGGTCGCGGCATTGGTTAGGATCTCGGCATTGACTAGGGACTCGATGCGGCGGATTTCTGCGTCGGTCATCGGCTGATGATGGACGAAGTCGAAGCGCGTCTTGTCGGGATCGACCTGCGAGCCCTTCTGCTGCACGTGGTCGCCCAGCACTTCGCGCAGGGCCTTGTGCATCAGGTGGGTGGCCGAGTGGTTGCGCGTGGTGCGCGCGCGCGCCTGCAGGTCGACCTTCGCCGTCACGCCATTGCCGACTTTCATGGTTCCCGTCCGGACCACGCCGTGATGGCCGAAAACGCTGGCCTGGATCTTCTGCGTGTCCTCGACGGCGAAGATGCCATGCACCGACTGCAGCACGCCGCGGTCGCCGCACTGGCCGCCGGATTCCGCATAGAAGGGCGTGTCGTCGAGCACGACGACGCCGATTTCGCCTTCGGCGAGTTCATTGACCGGAGCGCCATCCTTGTACAGCGCCAGCACGTTGCCCTTGGTTTCGAGCATCGCGTAGCCGTGAAAGGCGGTCGCCGGACCGTCGTAGTCGAGCGCCGTCGCCATCTTGAACTTGCCGGCGGCACGCGCCTGATCCTTCTGGCGTGCCATGGCGGCGTTGAAGGCGGCGACATCGACGCTCACGCCGCGCTCGCGGCAGATGTCGGCGGTCAAATCCAGCGGGAAGCCATAGGTGTCGTGCAGCTTGAAGGCGGTATCGCCGTTGAAAACCTTGTTGTCGTTGCGCGCCATCTCGGCCAGTTCGGCTTCGAGGATGGCCATGCCGTGCTCGATGGTGGTGAAGAAGCGCTCTTCCTCGAGCTTGAGCATGTCCATCACCTTGCCCTGCGCCTTGGCTAGTTCCGGGAAGGCTTCGCCCATCTCGGCAACAAGGTCGGGGACCATGCGGTGAAAGAACGGGGCGCGCACGCCGAGTTTCCAGCCGTGACGGATGGCGCGGCGGATGATGCGACGGAGGACGAAGCCGCGGCCCTCGTTGCCGGGAATGACGCCATCGGCCAGCAGGAAGGAACAGGCGCGGATATGGTCGGCCAGCACGCGCAGGCTGGGGAACAACAGATCATGGGTGCCGGTCTCGCGCGCCGCGGCCCTGACCAGCGCCTGCATCAGGTCGATTTCATAATTGCTGTGTACATGCTGCAGCACCGCCGCGATGCGCTCGAGACCCATGCCGGTATCGACCGAGGGCTTGGGCAGCGGATGCATGACACCCTGCTCGTCGCGGTTGAACTGCATGAAGACGTTGTTCCAGATCTCGATGTAGCGGTCGCCATCCTCGTCGGGCGAGCCCGGCGGGCCGCCGGCAATCTCGGGGCCGTGGTCGTAGAAAATTTCGGTGCAGGGGCCGCAGGGGCCGGTGTCGCCCATCATCCAGAAGTTGTCGGAAGCGTAGCGCGCGCCCTTGTTGTCGCCGATGCGGATGGTGCGCTCGACCGGCACGCCGATCTCTTTGGTCCAGATGTCGTAGGCCTCGTCATCCTCCGCGTACACCGTGACCCAGAGCTTGTCCGCCGGCAGCTTGTAGACGTCAACCAGCAGTTCCCAGGCGTACTTGATGGCATCGCGCTTGAAGTAATCGCCGAAGCTGAAGTTGCCCAGCATCTCGAAGAAGGTGTGGTG
>CAIZHL010000450.1 GCA_903932755.1 uncultured beta proteobacterium | reverse complement strand
CTGCCCGAGGCCAGCAGCAACCCGATGATCCGCGAGCTGCGCCTGCACCGCCAGCGCCCCTGCCTGAAGCTCCTGAACAAGTCCGACCTCGCCGACCCCGTCGTGACCCAGGCCTGGCTCGACTATTACAACGCCCAGCCCGGCGTCAAGGCGGTGGCGATTTCAAGCAAGAAGCCGGGCGAGGCGGCGCGCGTGCCGGCCCTGTGCAAGGGCCTGGCGCCGCACCGCAACGACGGCATCAAGCCGCTGCGCATGCTGATCATGGGCATTCCCAACGTCGGCAAGTCGACCCTGATGAACGCCCTGCTCAAGCGCCGCGTCGCCGCCGTCGGCGACGAGCCGGCGGTGACCAAGTCGCAGATGTGCATCGACCTCGGCAAGGCCATGACCATCACCGACACGCCGGGCCTGATGTGGCCCAAGATCACACATGACAGCGACGGCTTCATGCTCGCCGCCAGCCATGCCATCGGCCGCAATGCCGTGATCGATTCGGAAGTGGCGATTTTCCTCGCCGGCCTGCTGCTGCAAAACTACCCGGCAATGCTGGCCGAGCGCTATGGCCTCGACGTCGGCGGCATGGACGGAGTCGGCGTGGTCGAGGCCGTGGCGAAGAAGCGCGGCTGTATCGTCAAGGGCCGCCGCGGCGGCGAGCTCGACCTGGAAAAGGCGGGGATGATCCTGCTCACCGATTATCGCGGCGGCAAACTCGGCCGCGTCAGCCTGGAAAGCCCGGCGAGCCGCGCCGCCATGCTGGCCGCCGGCGAAGCCGCAACCGTACCGCCCACGGCAGAATAGTCGCGCAGGTCGCCGCTGCGCCATAGTGGTCATGACCCTGAAAGGATTTTCATGAGCGTAAAGCAACTTTTCGATCTGACCGGCAAGGTCGCCCTAGTCACCGGCGGCTCGCGCGGGCTGGGCCTGCAGATGGCCGAGGCGCTCGGCGAAATGGGCGCACGGCTCGCCATCACGGCGCGCAAGGGCGACGAACTGGCCGCCGCAAAGGCGCATCTCGAACAGCAGGGCATCGAAGTGCTGACCGTGGCAAGCGACCTGTCGAAGTTCGAGCAGATTCCCGGCCTGGTCGGCGCGGTGCTGGACCATTACGGCCGGATCGACATCCTGGTGAACAACGCCGGCGCCAGCTGGGGAGCCCCGGCCGAGGACTACCCCTTCGAGGCCTGGATGAAGGTCATCAACCTCAACGTCAACGGCATGTTACTGCTGACACAGGAAGTCGGCAAACGCGCCTTCATCCCGCAACGCTCGGGCAAGATCATCGTCACGGCCTCGATCGCCGGGCTGCGCGGCAATCCGCCGAACATGCCGACCATCGCCTACAACGCCGCCAAGGGCGCCGACGTGAATTTCGTGCGCGCCCTGGCCGCGGAATGGGGCAGGTACAACATCAACGTGAACGCCATCTGCCCCGGCTTCTTCCCGAGCAAGATGTCCAACGGCCTGCTGCAGCAGATGGGCGACCAGATCGTCGCCCACACACCGCTGGGGCGCCTCGGCGGCGAGGAGGACCTCAAGGGCGCGGTGGTCTATCTGGCGTCCGAAGCGTCACGCCATGTCACAGGCCACGCGCTGGTGGTCGACGGCGGCAGCGGAACCTACTGAGCCGGCAGCCGCAGCGACGGACAAGTCAGTTCCGCGAACCATCGCCGTAACGCCAGCGCCAGCGCTTTGCGTCCCAAGGGAACTTTTTTCCCAGCACGTGTCCGGAAACCCCGCCATGGAAATGAACCAGAAGATCGTCCTCGCCAGCCGCCCCGCCGCCTGGGTCGAGGAAAGCAATTTCCGCCTTGAGGACTGCGGCATCCCGCAAGCGGGCAACAACCAGGTGCTGGTGCGCAACCACTGGCTCTCGCTCGACCCTTACATGCGCGGCCGCATGTCGGACGCCAAGTCCTACGCCAAACCGGTCGCCATCGGCGAGGTCATGATCGGCGGCACCGCCGGCGAAGTCGTGCAGTCGAATCATCCGGACTTCGTCGCCGGCGACAAGGTGGTCGGCGCGCTGGGCTGGCAGCTGTTCGGCGTCGCCGACGGCGGTGCGCTGCGCAAGGTCGATGCCGGAACCATTCCGTTATCGGCCTGGCTGGGCCCGCTCGGCATGCCGGGCGTCACCGCCTGGGTCGGCCTGCTCGACATCTGCGCGCCGCAGCCCGGCGAAACCGTGGTGGTCACGGCGGCGTCGGGTGCCGTCGGCAGCGTCGTCGGCCAACTGGCAAAAATCCACGGCGCGCGCGCGGTCGGCATCGCCGGCGGGCCGGACAAATGCCGCTACGTGGTGGACGAACTCGGCTTCGATGCCTGCATCGACTACAAGGCCGGCAAGCTGCACGGCGAGCTGATGGCCGCCGCGCCCGAAGGCATCGACTGCCTGTTCGAGAATGTCGGCGGCGAGATCTTCGACACCTTGCTGACGCAGATGAAGCCCTTTTCGCGCATCGCGCTGTGCGGCCTGATCTCCCAATACAACGGGGCGCCTTACCCGATGCAGAACATCAGGGCGGTACTGATCAACCGCATCCGGATGCAGGGCTTCATCGTCTTCGACGATCTCTCCCGCTGGCCGCCGGCACTCGAGGAACTGACCGGCCATGTTGCGTCGGGCCGCATCAAATACCGCGAGAGCGTCGCCGACGGCCTCGCCGCGGCACCCGCCGCACTCATCAGCCTGCTCAAGGGCGGCAACTTCGGCAAGCAGCTAGTGAGGCTCGCCTGACATGACAGGGCAATTCACCGGCACCCGACCCGTTGGCGAACAGGAGGGCTTCGACACCGTCCGCCTCGCGGCGTGGATGACGGAGAATGTCGAGGGTTTTTCCGGAACGCTGCAGGTCAAGAAGTTCAAGGGCGGCCAGTCCAATCCGACCTTCATGCTCACGGCCGGCGGCCGCAAGTACGTGCTGCGCAGGAAACCCCCCGGCAAGCTGCTGCCCAGCGCCCACGCCGTGGACCGCGAATACAAGGTGATCTCGGCGCTGGCCGGCAGCGAGGTGCCGGTGCCAAAGACCTGGGCCTTGTGCGAGGACGATTCCG
>CAIZHL010000449.1 GCA_903932755.1 uncultured beta proteobacterium | reverse complement strand
ATGTAGATTAAATGCGAACCACAGAGACACAGAGGCACAGAGAACATCTTGTGCGTCTCTTGCCTTTCCTCTGTGTCTCTGTGCCTCTGTGGTGAAAGGAGTTTGAATGTACAACAACATCATTACCGAAATCGACCTCGGCGTCGGCATCATCACCCTCAATCGACCGGAGCGGCACAATGCCTTCGACGATGCGCTGATCGCCGAACTGTCCGACGCCATCGAGCGCATGGCGGCAGACCCGGCGGTGCGTGTGCTGGTGATGTCGAGCACCGGCAAAAGTTTTTGTTCCGGCGCCGACCTGAACTGGATGAAGCGCGCCGCCGGCTACAGCAGCGAAGAGAACCTGCGCGATTCGCGCGCCCTGGCCGAGATGCTGCGTCGCCTGGCGCAGTGTCCGAAGCCTACCGTCGCCCGCATCCAGGGTCCGGCCTATGGCGGCGGCGTGGGCCTGATCGCCTGCTGCGATGTGGCGATTTCCACGTTCGATGCCCAGTTCGCGCTGACCGAAGTCAGGCTCGGCATCATCCCCGCCGTGATCAGTCCGCACGTCATCGCCGCCATCGGCGAGCGCTACGCGCGGCGCTACATGCTGACGGCGGAGCGCTTCTCGGCCGCCGAAGCCTATCGCATCGGCCTCCTGCACGAGATGGTCACCGACGATGCCGGCCTCGACGAAGCCGTGGGCGAGATCGTCGACGCATTGCTGAACAACGGGCCGAAGGCGCTCGCGGAGTGCAAGCAATTGATCAATGCGGTGGCATGGAAGCCGCTGTCGCCGGAAGTCATTGAAGACACCGCGCAGCGCATCACCCGCGTGCGCGCCAGCGAAGAGGGGCGCGAAGGCATGACCGCCTTCCTCGAGAAACGCAAACCTGGCTGGATTCAAAATCATTAACCACAGAGACACAGAGACACAGAGAACTGCACAGAGGAATTTTGTTTCTCTCTGTGCCTCTGTGTCTCTGTGGTGAGAGGCTTTTATGTTTACCAAGATTCTGATTGCCAATCGCGGAGAGATAGCTTGCCGGGTCATCAAGACCGCGCGGCGCATGGGCATCCGCACCGTCGCCGTGTATTCCGAGGCCGATGCCGGCGCGCGCCATGTACGCATGGCCGACGAGGCGGTCTGCATCGGCGCACCGCCGCCGCGCGAGTCCTACCTGGTGGTGGACAAGATCATCGGCGCGGCGCTGGCCACCGGCGCCCAGGCCATCCATCCGGGCTACGGCTTCCTTTCCGAGAACGAGGAATTCGCCGAAGCCTGCGCGAAGAACGGCATCGTCTTCATCGGCCCGCCGGTTTCGGCGATCCGCGCCATGGGCTCCAAGTCGGAAGCCAAGAAGCTCATGGAAAAGGCCGGCGTGCCTCTGACTCCCGGCTATCACGGTGACAATCAGGAGCCGGAATTCCTCAGGCAGCAGGCCGACAAGATCGGTTACCCGGTGCTGATCAAGGCCGCGGCCGGTGGCGGCGGCAAGGGAATGCGCGCCGTCGACCGGAGCGAGGATTTCCTCGACGCGCTGGCTTCCTGCAAGCGCGAGGCGCAGTCTTCCTTCGGCGACCAGCACGTGCTGATCGAGAAGTACCTGCAGCGGCCGCGCCATATCGAGATCCAGGTCTTCGGCGACAGCCACGGCAACTGCGTGTACCTGTTCGAGCGCGACTGTTCGGTGCAGCGCCGCCACCAGAAGGTGGTCGAGGAGGCCCCGGCCCCCGGCATGCCGCCCGAGCGTAGGGCCGCGATGGGCAAGGCCGCGGTCGACGCGGCCAAGGCCGTCGGCTATGTCGGCGCCGGCACCGTCGAGTTCATCGTGAACCAGGACGGCACTTTCTACTTCATGGAAATGAACACGCGCCTCCAGGTCGAGCATCCGGTGACCGAAATGATCACCGGGCTCGACCTGGTCGAGTGGCAGCTGAAAGTCGGCGCCGGCGAGACGCTGCCCTTGCGCCAGGAGCAACTGGCGATACGCGGCCATGCGCTGGAAGCGCGGATTTACGCCGAAGACCCGGACAAGGGATTCCTGCCGTCCATCGGCAAGCTGATCCACCTCGCGCCGCCGCTCGAAGGCCTCAACGTGCGCGTCGATACCGGCGTCGAGCAGGACGACGAAATCTCGCCGCACTACGATCCGATGATCGCCAAGCTGATCGTCTGGGACGAGACCCGCGAACGCGCTCTGGCGCGCATGCTGCAGGCATTGGCGGATTACCGCGTGGTCGGCGTCGCCAACAACATCGGTTTCCTTTCGCGCCTGGTGGCCTGCCCGGCCTTCGCCCACGCTGATCTGGATACCGGGCTGATCGAGCGCGAGCGCGCCTTCCTGTTTCCCGAGGGTGCCGAGCCGCCTGCCGAAGCCTGGCTGGTGGCGGCGCTGGCCGAACTGGTGCGCGACCAGCAGTACGCCGCCGCCGAGGCGGTGGAAAGCCGCGACCCGCATTCGCCCTGGCACGCGCGCGACGGCTGGCGCATGAACGGCATGGCACGGCGCGAGATCCGGCTGCGCAGCGGCGAACTCGAGAAGGTCGTGAATGCCGGTTACGCGGGTGAAAGCTTCATGCTCGAATTCGAGGGCCAGAGCACCACGGCGGCAGGACGCTTCATCGACGACGGCGCCTTGCGCGTCGATCTCGGTGGCCGCCGCATCAACGTCACCGTGGTTTCGGCGAATGAAAAGCGCCATGTCTTCATCGACGGCGTTTCCTTCGTCTTTTCCGCCATCGATCCGCTGTTCCACGCCGGCAGCGGCGGCGGCGCCGAGGGTGGTCTGACGGCGCCGATGCCGGGCAAGGTCATCGCGCTGATTGCCCCCGTTGGCGGCAGGGTCGAAAAGGGCGCGCCGCTCCTGATCCTTGAAGCCATGAAAATGGAGCACACCATTGCCGCCCCTGCCGGGGGTACGGTCAAGGCCTTCCTCTTCAATGTCGGCGAACAAGTCAGCGACGGCGCCGAACTAGTAGAATTCGAGGCCGACAAGAAACAGCCGTGAAAGCGAATGACCCTTCCCAGCAAAGTACGCATCGTCGAAGTCGGTCCGCGTGACGGACTGCAGAACGAAAAGACGCCGGTCGCGGCCAAGACCAAGGTCGAACTGATCCGCCGCCTCGGCGCCGCCGGTCTCAGGAGCATCGAGGCCACCGCCTTCGTTTCGCCCAAGTGGGTGCCGCAGATGGCCGACAACGCGGAGGTATTCGCCGCCATCAAGAAGCTGCCCGACGTCAGCTATCCGGTGCTGACGCCCAACATGAAGGGCTTCGAAGCGGCGCTGGCCGCCGGCGCCAGGGAGGTCGCGGTATTCGGCGCCGCCTCGGAATCCTTTTCGCAGAAGAACATCAACTGCTCGATCGCCGAATCGCTGGATCGCTTCCGCCCCATCGTCGACGCCGCCAAGGCCGCCGATGTCCGGGTGCGCGGCTATGTCTCCTGCGTGCTGGGTTGTCCCTACGAAGGCGACATCATGCCGCTGGCCGTGGCCGACGTGGCACAGGCCCTGATCGACATGGGCTGCTACGAAGTCAGCCTGGGCGACACCATCGGCACCGGCACGCCAGAGCGCACCAAGGACATGATCGAGGCCGTCGCCCGTCGCATTCCGCTGAAGAAGATCGCCGGCCACTATCACGATACCTTCGGCATGGCCACGGCCAACATCTACGCCTCGCTGCAAATGGGCATCGGCATCTTCGACAGCTCCGTCGCCGGCCTCGGCGGGTGTCCCTACGCCGCCGGCGCTTCCGGCAATGTTGCGACCGAGGACGTGGTCTGGCTGCTGCAGGGCCTCGGCATCGACACCGGCATCGACCTCGATGCGCTGGTCGATACCGGCGTCTGGATTTCCAAACAGCTCAAGCGCGAACCGGCTTCGCGCGTGGCCCGTGCGATCCTCGCCCGGCGCGCCAAGCTGGTTTCCGCCGGCGCCGGCGCCGGCGCCTGAGCGCCGGGCGGCACGGCAGGGGCGAGGCGACGGTAGCATGGTGAATTCGCCCTGCATCAACGTATGCAAAATGAAAGCCGGACTCTGTGCCGGCTGCTTTCGCACCCTTGACGAGATCGCCCGTTGGGCCAATGTCGGCGACCACGAAAAGCGCCTGATCCTGGCCGCGGTGGAGCAGCGGCGCGGCCGGTCAGGTCCCGCATGCACGACGTCGGCCGATGAAACTGCCTGACGCCATCCAGGTCATCGAGCGCGGCTGGCTGTCGTCGAACAACATCCTGTTCTTCGAAGGCGCGTCGGCGACTCTGGTCGATGCCGGCTACGTCGGACATGCGCCGCAAACCGTCGCCCTCGTAAAGTCGGCGCTGGCGGCACGGCGCGGGACGGCGACGCTGGGCCGCCTGATCAACACCC
This sequence comes from uncultured beta proteobacterium, assembly GCA_903932755.1. Classification (GTDB taxonomy): domain Bacteria; phylum Pseudomonadota; class Gammaproteobacteria; order Burkholderiales; family Rhodocyclaceae; genus Sulfuritalea. Next base: position 5,442 of record CAIZHL010000449.1, on the reverse strand, counting down.
ACTCGCATTCCGACCACATCGGCGGCAACGCCGCGCTGCAGGCCGCCTTCGGCTGCAGGATCGTGATTCCCGCCGGCATCGAGCGCATGGTTGCCGAGTGGGATACCGACGCCATGCTGCTCGACGCCGCGAAGCAGCGCGGCGAGCGTTTCGCCCATGATGCGGTGATCGAGCCCGGCAGCGAATTCGAAATGGGCGGCATGAGCTGGCAGGCCCTGCCCGCCCCCGGTCACGACATGGAAGCGCTGGTGTACTACTGCGCCGCGAAACGCATCCTGATCTCGGGCGATGCGCTGTGGCAGGACGGTTTCGGCATCATCTTCGGCGAGGTCATGGGGCGCAAGGACGCCCTGCCGGCCACGCGCAGCACGCTGGAAATGATCGGCCGGCTCGGTGTCGACATCGTCATCCCGGGCCACGGCGCCGCCTTCGACGATTTCGACGCCGCCATGGCGCGTGCCCTGCGACGCCTGGAATCCTTCGAGGCCGATTCCTCGCGCGTCGCGCGCAATGCCGTGCGCGCCTGCTTCACCTTCAACCTGCTCGACCTGCAGCGCCTGCACGAGGACGAGTTGTCGGCCTACCTGAAGAGCGTTCCTTTCTTCGACGGCGTCAATCAGCGCATCCTCAAGTTTTCCGATGAGGATTTCGCCTCCTGGCTGCTCGGCGAGTTGCTGCGTTCGCGTACCGTCGAAGTGCGCGACGGCTGGATTTTGCCGACCATGGCGCCGTAGATTTCAAAATGGCCGACAGCGCGGATAGCGAAACCCTGGCGCGCATGTTGCGCTCCCGGCGCAGCATCCGGGACTTTGCCGAAAGGGAAGTGCCGGCCGAGCTGGTCGCCGCCATCCTCGACGACGCGCGCTGGGCGCCGAGCTGGTCGAATACCCAGCCCTACAAGATTGCCGTCGCTGCGGGCGGATTGAAGGACCAGCTCAAGGCGCAGCTGCTGGCGCGCTTTGACGCGGCAAGCGAGGTCCAGGGCAGGGGTGCGCTCGGCAAGCTCGCGGCCTTCCTGACGCGCAGCAAGGCCCTGCCCGACGGCGACTTCGATACCCGTTTTGAATACCCGGAAGAACTGACGCCGCGCCGCCGCGCGACCGGCTTCGGCTTGTATTCCGTGCTCGGCATCGCGCGCGAAGACAGTGCCGCCCGCCAGCGCCAGATGCGCCGCAACTTCGAGTTCTTCGGCGCGCCCGTGGTTCTGTTCGTCTTCGTCCGCCAGGAACTGGGCGCCTACTCCGTCCTCGACGCCGGCATTTTCCTGCAGTCGCTGATGCTGTCGGCGCAGGCGCGCGGCCTCGGCACCTGCGCCGAGGGCGCGCTCGGCACTTGGGCCGGTCCGGTGCGCGAGGCCTTCGACGTGCCGCCGGACTACAAGCTGCTGTGCGGCCTGGCGCTGGGCTGGTCGAGCGATCACGTGGTCAATGCCTACAATCCGGGTCGCGCCGAGGTGGCGGAGATGCTTGTTCCGGCAAAGCGCGGCTGAGGTCGCCGTACCGTCAGCGCCGACTTTTTGCTTCCCGGCTTCTCCTCGGTCGTGCTGCGGCGAGTCCCGGCATCCCCCTCGCTGGAGTATTATTTCGCAAGCATACGGAGGAGGCAACGTGAAGCCAGTGCCAGGAAAATCCGCAGTAGTGACCGGGGCGGTCCTGTCCGCCATTCTCCACATCCCGATGGCATCTGCCGCGCCGGATACGGCAACGCCCGCGGCGCAGGCCTGGATCGATGTCGCGACATTCTCCGGCATGGGCATGCCGATGGGCGGCATGGGCGGCATGGGCGGCGCGCTCGGCGGCATGTTTGGCGGCAAGCTTGGCGGTGACGGCAACACCTTCGGCAACACCCAGGCCATGAGTGCCGGTCGCTGGGTGGATGTGACGGTGCGGGAGCGCGCCACCCCGGCGCTGGATGAAGCCCGGCAGGCGGTGCCCGAAGGATTCCTGAGTCCGGCCCTGGAATTGCGGACGCCGAAGAATGCTCCGGCCGCCACGCGCGATGACGATGATGTGAAGCACGAGCCCCCTGAAAAGCCCAAGGGCCGCATGCTGCTCTACTGGGGCTGCGGATCCGAGATTCGTCCGGGCCAGCCGCGGGTTCTCGACATGGCGACGGCATCGGTGGCCGACTACGGCAAGTTCTTTGTTGCCCGCAGCGCGACCCAGCGCGGCGCCCACGGCGCCGCCGGACGGCCGGTGTGGCCGAGTTCGGCCGACGGCCGCATGGTGCCGGCGAATGCCTCGCTGGTCGGCGAACACGCGTTTTCCGGCAAGGGCATTCCCGACGGTTTCCGATTCAAGCTGCCGCCGGCACAGGACCTGATGCCGGCGCTGGTGCTGGAACAGGCCGACAAGGCCGGCGTTACCGCGCTGAGCTGGAACGCGATTGCCACGGCGCGCGCCTACTTCGTCTCGGCCATGGGCAGCAACGCCAAGGAGGACATGGTGATGTGGACTTCCAGCGAACTGGCGGACACCGGCTTCGGCCTGATGGATTACCAGACCAATGCCGCGGTCGATCGCTGGCTCAAGGAGAAGGTGCTGTTGGCGCCGGGCACGACCACCTGCAGCGTGCCCAAGGGGATTTTCGGCGACGACGGCGGCATGCTGCGGCTGATTGCCTATGGCGATGAACTGAACCTGGCGCATCCGCCGCGCCCCAGGGATCCGAAGGCCAAATGGGACCCCGTCTGGGCGGTCAAGCTGCGCGTCAAGAGCGTCGCCAGCGGCATGCTGGGGATGTCGGGTGCAGCCCAGGAACGTGGCGACGCGCGCCGGGAGCAGGGCAAGGCCCGGGACGATGGCGCACAGGGCCTGCCCGGGCTGCCGCAGCCGGTCGAGTTGCTGAAGGGGCTGTTCGGACGCTAGGCCGGCAGCCTGCCGTTCCGTCAGGCAGGGGGGCGGGCGAGGCCGGTGCCGAAAGGCAGGGCGAGAGTGCTGCGGCGGGCAGTAATCCGCTATCCTTTCGTCCATGCAAGTCGTACTCATCAGCGGTCTTTCCGGTTCCGGCAAATCCATTGCACTCAATGTGCTGGAAGATTCCGGCTATTACTGCGTGGACAACCTGCCGGCGCCGCTGTTGTCGCACCTGGTCGGCCACCTGCGGGCGGAGGAGCACGAACTGGTCGCCGTGGCGGTGGACATGCGCGGCGGGTCGAGCATCGCGGCGCTGCCGCCGCAACTGCGCAAGCTGGAGGCGGAGGGCGTCACGCTGCGCTTCGTCTTCCTCGATGCGCGCGACGATGTGCTGATCCAGCGCTTTTCCGAAACCCGCCGGCGCCACCCGCTGGCCGGCGACGACGTGACGCTGGAAGAAGCCATCGCGCGCGAACGCGAGGCGCTGGAAATGCTGGCCTCGCTCGGCCACCACATCGACACCAGCAACCTGCGACCCAATGCGCTGCGCGCCAGCGTCAAGGATTTTGTCGGGCAGGACGAGCGCAGCGGGCTGATCCTGCTGTTCCAGTCCTTCGGCTTCAAGAACGGCATCCCGCTCGATGCCGACCTGGTGTTCGACGTGCGCTGCCTGCCCAATCCGCATTACGACCCGGCGCTGCGCCCGCTCACCGGACGCGATGCCGAGGTGATCCGCTTCCTCGAAGCGCAGCCCGAAGTGGCGCGCATGGAAGCCGACCTGCGCCGTTTCATCGGCGACTGGCTGCCGGCCTACGTCCGCGACAATCGCTCCTACCTGACGGTGGGCATCGGCTGCACCGGCGGCCAGCACCGCTCGGTGTATCTGGCGGAGAAACTCGCCGCACACTTTCGCGGGTCGGCGCGGGTGCTGGTAAGGCACCGCAGCCTGATCGAATGAATGACAGGTTTCCGGACGGCCTGCGCGAGATGCTGGCGCAGGTGACCGGCGACGGCGACCTGCCCTGGCGTGCGCTGTTGAAACCCGGCGACTGGCTGCTGCTGGTTTGCGCTGCGGCCCTGGTGGCGGCGTCCTATCCGCTGCTGTGGCGCGGCGGCGTGGCGGATCGTGCCATCGTCAAGCGCGACGGCCAACTGGTCACCGAACTGGCGCTGAATGTGGCGCGCAAGTATGAAGTCACCGGTGCCATCGGCACCACGGTGATCGAGGTGCAGCCCGGCCGCGCCCGCGTGCTGTCCGATCCCGGACCGCGCCAGTATTGCGTGCAACAGGGCTGGCTGACGCGCGCCAATGCCGTGGCGATCTGCGCGCCGAACCACGTCACCCTGCAACTCGCCGGACGCGGCGGCAAAAACAGTAGCTATGACACCCTCAACTATTGAACTGCCGGTCACCGCCGACGACTACCGCATCGCGCGCTATGCGGCGGCGGCGATCGCCCTGACCGTCGCCGAAGCCGCTTTGCCCAGTCCGCTGCCCGGGATCAAGCCGGGGCTGGCCAACATCATCGTGCTGGTGGTGCTGGTTCGCTACGGCTGGCGCGATGCGGCCTGGGTCAGCCTGCTGCGCGTGGTGGCCGGCAGCCTGGTGATCGGCCAGTTTCTCGCCCCGGGATTTTTCCTGGCACTGGCCGGCGCCTTGTGCAGCCTGGGCGTCCTGGCGCTGGCGCAGCATCTGCCGGCGCGCCTGTTCGGCCCGGTGTCGGTCAGCGTGCTGGCGGCTTTCGCCCACATCGGCGGGCAGATCGTGCTGGCCCGCGCCTGGCTGGTGCCGCATGACGGCGTCTTCTACCTGCTGCCGCTGTTCGCTACCGCGGCGCTGTTCTTCGGTACCATCAACGGCCTGGTCGCGGCGCGCCTGTTGGCCGTTCCCGTCGCCCCGCCTCCCTCCGCGAAAGCCGCTGCATGAACATTCCCTTGTTTCCCCTGCGGTCGGTGCTGTTTCCCGGCGGACGGCTGCCGCTGCGGATTTTCGAGCAGCGCTACATGGACATGGCCAAGGTCTGCCTCAAGGAGTCGAGTTCCTTCGGCATCTGCCTGATCGCCAGCGGCGAGGAAGTGGCCGCCGGCGGCGGGAAGCCGGCCGTGCCCCACATGGTGGGCACGCTGGCCCACATCGCCGAATGGGACATGCTGCAACTGGGCGTGCTCGACATCGTCGCGCAGGGCGGCGAGCGTTTTCGCCTGCTGCGCCACTGGACGGAGGATTCCGGGTTGTTGCGCGGCGAGATCGAACTGATGGCCGTTCCGCCCGTGCTGCCGGTGCCGGGTTCCTACGCGCGGCTGGTGCCGCTCTTGCGCGCCATCGTCGATGAGATGGCGGCCGGTGCGCCCAATGCGCCCGCCACGCCGCACCGTTTTTTCGACGCCGGCTGGCTCGGCATGCGCTATGCCGAAGTGCTGCCGATTCCGGCAGCGGCAAAACAGAAGCTGCTGGAACTGGATGACAGCATCGACCGACTCGAAATCATCTACCGGTTTCTTGAAAGCAAGGGCCTGCTGCCCGACGCCTGAAAGCTCGCGAATAAATCTACTGCGCGTGCCGGATCGGGGATTGGGCGGCTCATTT
>CAIZHL010000448.1 GCA_903932755.1 uncultured beta proteobacterium | reverse complement strand
TTCGCCCGGCTACACGCCGCCACTTTCGCCGCAAGCGACGATTGTTTCAAAAAACCTGTCGTGCAGCCCCTGCTTCAAGCGCGAATGTCCGCTCGGCCATTTCGACTGCATGAACGGAATAATGCCGCAGCAGGTGGCTGAACTGATGCGGACGCAGGCCTGACCATGCCCAGCCAAAAGATATTCGCCAGCGCGCAGGATGTCGAAGCGGCCTTCTACGAGGCACTCGAACGCAGCGACATCGATACCATGATGGCGGTCTGGGCCGAGGACGAAGAAGTGGTCTGCGTGCATCCGGGCGGACCGCGGCTGACCGGTTACACGATGATTCGCGAAGCCTGGCAGCGCATCTTCGCCAACGGCAGGAAGCTGCAGGTGCGCCTGTCGCAGCAAAAGACGGTGACCACCCCGTTTGCAGTGGTCAGCACGCTGCTGGAACACGTCACCAGCCCCGACGACGGCAACTTGAGCACACCCGTGGCGGCGACCAACATCTATGTGCGCGGCCCCCTGGGCTGGCGCATGGTCGCGCACCACGCCTCGCCGGTCCCCCCCGACAGCGTCGGCGAGGACCCGCGCACCCTGCATTAAACCCAGAACCCTCACCACAGAGACACAGAGGCACAGAGAAAGGCAAAAGAACAGTGGCTTGTACAAGGGTTTTCTCTGTGTGCTCTGTGTCTCTGTGGTTCCAATTGCTTTTTCAAACTTGGCAGCTATGAGGCCGTCGCAATACCTCGCTCCGGCGTGGCTGCCTGGCGGCCATGCGCAGACCATCTGGCCGCTGCTGATCAAGGGACCGCTGCCGTCCTACCGGCGCGAGCGCTGGACCACGCCGGATGAGGATTTCATCGACCTCGACTGGGTTGCCGGCAAATCCGGTGCGCCATGCGTGGTGCTGTTCCATGGCCTCGAAGGCAGTTCGCGCAGCCACTACGCGCGACGCCTGATGCACGCGGTGGAGCATCGCGGCTGGCATGGCGTCGTGGTGCATTTCCGCGGCTGCTCGGGCGAACCCAACCGCCTGCCCCGCGCCTACCATTCCGGCGATTCGCAGGAGATCGACTGGATCCTGAGCCGCCTGCACACGCAGGGCTTTCCGGCGCTGTTCGTCGCCGGGGTTTCGCTCGGCGGCAACGCCCTGCTGAAATGGCTGGCCGAGCAAGGCCCTGCCGCATCCCGCGTCATCACCGCCGCGGCGGCGGTAAGTGCGCCGCTGGATCTGGCCGCGGCCAACGTCGCCTTGTCGTCCGGCTTCAATCTGGTCTACGCGCGACATTTCCTGCGAACGCTGATTCCGGCGGCGCGCGCCAAGGACCGGCGCTTCCCCGGGCGCATCGACCTCGGTCGCGCCCTGCAGGCGCGCAGCCTGGGCGAATTCGACGACGCCGTCACGGCACCGCTGCACGGCTTTCTGGGCGTCGATGACTATTACGCGCGAAGCAGCGCCGGCCCCTTGCTGGGAGCGATAGAAACACCGGCCTTGTTGCTGCACGCCGCCAACGACCCGTTTCTTCCGGCGGCGGCATTGCCGCATCCCGACCAGTTGCCCGTCGCCGTGACGCTGGAGATCCATCCTCACGGCGGCCACGTCGGCTTCGTTCACGGATCACTGCCGGGACGCATCGACTGGCTGCCGCAACGACTGCTGGCCCACTTCGCCGCGCACCTCCCGGCCGCATGCCGCATGCGATAATTTCTGCCCCCGCACATCCGGCGCACCTCATGCAGATTCCGGCACCCGAAATATTCAAGGCCTACGACATACGCGGCATCGTCCAAACAACGCTGACCGCCGACACCGTGCGCCAGATCGGCATGGCGCTGGGCACCGAAGCGATATCGCGCGGCGTCGAGGCTATCGTCATCGGCCGCGACGGCCGCCTGTCCGGCCCGGCACTTGCAGGCGCCCTGGCCGACGGCATCACGTCTACCGGCGCTGACGTGATCGACATCGGCCGGGT
>CAIZHL010000447.1 GCA_903932755.1 uncultured beta proteobacterium | reverse complement strand
CCACACCGCGATCAAGATCGCGCCCAACTACGCCGGCCCGGTGGTGTATGTGCCGGACGCTTCGCGCGCCGTCGGCGTGGTGACCAGACTGCTGTCGATCGACATGCGCGACGGCTACGTCGATGAGATCGCCGCCGACTACGAAAAAGTGCGCGGCCAGCATGCGAACAAGAAGGGCGTGCCGCTGGTCTCGCTCGCCGCCGCGCGCGCGAATCATGCCAAGCTGAATTTCGCGCCGGTCAAGCCGAAGCAACTCGGCGTCACCGTGCTGCCGGATCTCGATCTGGCGGTGCTGGCCGGGTACATCGACTGGGGCCCCTTCTTCCAGACCTGGGACCTCGCCGGTTCGTATCCGAAGATCCTTGACGACGCCGTGGTCGGCGAAGCGGCGCGCAATGTGTTCAAGGACGGCAAGGCGATGCTGCAGCAACTCATCGCCGAAAAGTGGATACGCGCCAATGCGGTGTTCGGCCTCTTCCCGGTCGCGCGCGAAAACGAAGACATCCATTTTCTCGGCGCTGGCGATACGGCGCCGGGGGTGCCACTTATGACCTGGCACGGCCTGCGCCAGCAGCAGGAGCGCCCGGACGGCAAGCCGCAGCAAAGCCTCGCCGACTACGTCGCGCCCACCGGCGACTATGCCGGCGCCTTCGCCGTGACCGCGGGATTGGGCATTGAAAAGAAGCTGGCCGAGTTCGAAGCGCAACACGACGATTACCGCGCCATCATGTTGAAGACCCTCGCCGACCGCCTGGCCGAAGCCGCCGCCGAGTGGCTGCACCGCGAAGTACGCACCAACTACTGGGGCTACGCCGCGGGCGAAAGCCTGGACAGCTCGGCGCTGATCGAAGAGAAATACCAGGGCATCCGCCCCGCTCCGGGCTACCCGGCCTGCCCTGACCACACGGCCAAGGCCGGCCTGTTTAAGCTGCTCGACGCGCCGCAGAATGCGGAAATGGGCCTGACCGAAAGCTTCGCCATGACGCCGGCAGCCTCGGTGGCCGGCTTTTACCTGGCCCACCCCGAAGCACGTTATTTCGCCATCACGAAAATCGATCGCGACCAGCTTGAAGATTGGGCGAATCGTGCCCACTATCCGGTATCAGAAGCCAAAAAATGGCTCGCCCCTTTGCTGTGACCCCGGAGAACCCCATGTCGGACACCCTGAATCGCCTCAGCTTCAATGAAGCCGTGGTCTTTGTAAAACAACGCAAGAAGGCGGCCTTCGCCGCAATGCCGGTGTTCGGCGACGACGAAGACGACCCCAATGCCACCGCAGAGGGCGCCCGCATCTTCCTTTTGCTGCCCGACGAGGATGAAGGCTGGACCTTGCGCTTCATCGCCGGGCCGTTCTTTTCCGCGGCCTACGCCGCCAACGACACCATCCCGTCCGACGAAATTCCCGACCGCGTGCGCGAACTGCTGTTCATGCCGACGCGCTGCGAGGAAGACTGGCTGACCGACCAGCTGCAGGTGCTGCTGGGCAAGCTGACCCAGGCCGCCGGCATCGGCGAGCAGATGCCGGACTACGAATCGCTGGCGGCCAAGGGCGCAGGGCCGGAAGCGGTATTCCCGATCGCTTTCATCGGGCGCGACAAGCCCAACTGATAGCCGTCACCCCGGACTTGATCCGGGGTCCAGACCGGCCTGGATTCCGGCGTTGCCACCCCGCGAAGCGGAATCCAAGGCATGCAGAGCCCGCCGGAATGACGGTTCAGACGCCCCAGACCACGGGCTTCTGCTTCTTCAGCGACCACTCCAGCAATTCCAGCAGCGGCACGGCGCGCTGGGTAAGCGTCACGAAGGGTCGCGAGCCCTGGCCGCGACCGCCGCTGCCGCTGCCATCAGGTTCGGTTTGCGGCAGATCTTCCGGGCTCTTGCCGGCGCGCTGCTGCTTGTCTTCCTCGATCGCCGCCTTGATGCGCGCGATGGCGTCGGGCAATTGCTCGACGGTGACGATGCCCTTGTCGGTCGGCTCCTTGCCCATCAGCTTCATCATGCGCTTGGCGACATCGCCGAACATGATGACGTCGCCCGCGGCCGGCGATTGAAAAATGACGATCACTGTCCGATCTCCTGCAGCCAGTCGAGGATCTGTTGCGCCGGCTTCTTCCAGTCGCGCTCCAGCATCAGGCCGTGGCCCATGCCGGGGAAGATGTTGGCCTCGACGTCATAGGTGCGGGCCGTCATTTCGACCAGCGAAGACGGGATCAGGTGGTCGAATTCCGCACCCTGCACCAGCAGCGGCGTGCGCTTGACGCGCCCGGCGCGCGGCATGCCGAACAGGGACATGTCCCAGATCGCGCGGTGCGATTCGGATTGCGAGCCCTTGTAATAGCGCTTCAGGTCGTCGAGCGAAACCGGCTGGGCGAACAGCGCCTCGCGCAGGGTTTCCAGCGACGCCTTGCCGCCGCTCATCAGGCTGTTCAGATCGCTCATCATGCCCGGCTTGGAAAACATCATGCCCATCGCCGCCGACAAGAGGCCCTGCGGCGGGACCGAGCACATCAGCACCGCGCCGGGCGCCTCGTGGTCTTCCAGATATTTCTGCACCACGAAGCCGCCCATCGAATGCCCGATCAGGACGGGCGGTGCCGGCAGGCCGGCGACCACGGTAGCAACATCGCGCACATAGTCGTTGATGGAAAAACTGTCGAGATGCGGGCGGCCCGGAGTGCCGCCATGGCCGGAAAGGCTGACGGCGTAGGCGGCGTAGCCGGCTTCGGCAAAATAGGGCAGGAAATGCTCTTCCCAACACCAGGCGGCGGTGTAGGCGCCGTGGACGAACAGCAGGGGAGTCGGCTTCGTCTTTCCCGTTGGCGCGCGGACGAGGACTTCGTGGTGTTCGAAACGGGGCGGGTTCATCGGCTGGGATAAGATTGATGTTTAATCAATTCTACCGCGCGCCACTCATGCTGAAATGGTTGATTGTCCTGGTGGCGACGGTTTTCGTCATCGGCCTGCTGCAGCCGCGCCTGACCCGCATGCTGGGACCGCGCCGGCTGCCGGGCGACCTGCACTTCCGCCTGCGCGGCCGGGAATATTCCTTCCCCTTCGCTTCGGTGATCCTGTTTTCGCTGGTCGCCGCGCTTATCGGCTGGCTGCTTTGAGCTCGCGCAAGGCATCCCGCCGCGCCGCGCCGATGGCGGCAGCGATGGCCGGCGCCGGCGCCTGGCCCCGGCTCGCAGCCGTGGTCGCCGCGGCAATGGCGCCCGCATCGACCGCACGCACCGCCGCGAGCGCCGCCCGCCACGTCGTGGCCTGCGCGTAGTCGCGCTCTTCCCAGCCCAACCGGCCGCGGTAGTCCGCCTCGCAGGCGAGCAGGATCAGTTCGAAGCGCTCGGGACGGCGCAGCGCATCGCAACGTTCGAGCAGGGTCAGTTGCGTTTCCGGCCGCAAGTCGGCGACGCGGTGCATGTCGCCGTGGAAGCGCGCCGTGAGGCGGCCGACGTCGCGGCAATCGACCGGCACCTTGAGCCGTTCGCAAACCGCTTCGAGCAGGACCACGCTTTTCGCTTCGTGGCCGTGGTGGCGCGGCAGGATGTCGGCCGGCGTGTGCGCCTTGCCCAGGTCGTGCGTCAGCGCGGCAAAGCGCGCCGGCAGCGCACCGCCGAGGCGCGCCGCCATGTCGATCACCATCATGACATGCACGCCGGTGTCGATTTCGGGATGGTAGTCGGCGCGCTGCGGCACGCCCCACAGGGCATCGACTTCCGGCAGCAGGCGCGCCAGCGCGCCGCATTGGCGCAGCACCTCGAACATGCGCGAGGGCTTGTCTTCCATCAGGCCGCGCGCCAGTTCCTGCCAGACCCGCTCGGGCACCAGCGCGTCGACTTCGCCGGCGGCAACCATCTCGCGCATCAATGCCATGGTTTCCGGCGCCACCGAAAAATCGGCGAAGCGTGCGGAAAAACGCGCCACGCGCAGGATGCGCACCGGATCCTCGGCGAAGGCCGGCGAGACGTGGCGCATCACGCGCGCCGCGATGTCGGCGCGTCCGTCGTGGGGATCGATGAGTTGACCCGCTTCGTCCCGGGCGATGGCGTTGATGGTCAGGTCGCGGCGCAGCAGGTCGTCTTCGAGGCTCACCTCGGGCGAGGCGTGCACCACGAAACCGGTGTAACCCGGCGCGGTCTTGCGCTCGGTGCGCGCCAGCGCGTATTCCTCGTGACTTTCGGGATGGAGGAAGACCGGAAAATCGCGCCCGACCTGCTGGAAACCGCGCGCCAGCATCTGTTCGGGCGTGGCGCCAACGACCACCCAGTCGCGATCCTTGACGGCCAGACCGAGCAGTTCATCGCGTACCGCGCCGCCGACGACGTAGGTTTTCATCGGCGGCCGCTATCAGCTGCGCAGATAGCTTGGGGCGACGGCTTCCAGCGCCGTCGCGACGCGGCCGAAGGGCAGGCTGCAGGCGCCGTGGCAAATGCTGGCGACGCGCATGGAGCGGACGTTGTCGCGCGTCATCGGGCCGTTGGGAATGAACTCCATGGCCCAGGCCTGCAGCCAGGCGATGGCTTCGGGGAGGCCGATGATGGCGCGCGGATGGCCGGAAACCGCCGCCGCGTAGCCGACCAGTTCGCGCAGGCTGTACTGTGTCGGGCCGCACAAGTCGTAGGTGGCGCCGATGCTGTCGGCGCGCAGCAGGCTGTCGGCGACGGTGGCGGCGACGTCCTCCAACCACACCGGCTGGAAGCGCGCATCGGCGCCGGCCAGCGGAAAGAAGGGCGCGATCCTGGCCATTTTGGCGAACAGCGTGAGGAAGGCATCGCCGCGGCCGAAGATCACCGAAGGACGGAAGATCGTCAGGTCGAGTCCGGCCTCACGCAGCGCCGCCTCGCCGTCCGCCTTGGAGCGCAGGTAGCCGGAGGGCGCGTCGGGCGCCGCCTGCAGCGCCGAGACGTGCAGCACGCGGCGCACGCCGGCGGCACCGGCCGCCGCCGCGATCTTGCGCGGCAACTCGACATGGGCGCGGGCGAAGCCCTTTCCATACGGCTCGCCTTCGCCACCCTTCAATACGCCGACCAGGCTGATCACCGCATCCTGTCCGGCCATCAGTTGCGCCAGCGTCGCCGGATCATGCACGTCGGCATCGATCACCTGCGCCGTGGGCAGCACCAGCAGATGCTTGGCGTGATCGCGCCGCCGCGTCGGCAGCGTGAAGCAAAAGTCGGCGCTGACGGGACGGCGCGCCAGTTCGCGCACGATGGCGGAACCCAAAAAACCGGTGCCGCCGATAAGCAATACGTTTTTCATGGCAACTGCTCCACTCCGCTTTCGCCCTGCCCGCGCGCGCGGATGGTGCCCAGCCGGCCCTTGAGGGATTGCGGCCGACCTTCGAACAGAGTGTTGTAATAGACCGCGTTGCTCATGACTTTTTTCACGTAGTCGCGGGTCTCGGTGAAGGGGATGGTCTCGGCGTAGATGGCGCCTTCCAGCGGCCGCTCGGCGCGCCACTTGCGGGCGCGACCGGGGCCGGCGTTATAGGCCGCCGAGGCCAGCACCGGATGGTTGTCCAGCGAATCGAGCACCATCTTCATGTAGTTGGTGCCCAGCGTGACGTTGGTGTCCATTTCGGTGACGCGCGACGGATGGAATTCGGCGTACTTGATCTTCTGCGCCACCCACTTCGCCGTGGCCGGCATCAGCTGCATCAGTCCCTGAGCGCCGACCGAGGACTTGGCTTTCATGATGAAGCGCGACTCCTGCCGCATCAGGCCGTACACCCAGCCGTTGTCCAGCGCCAGCTGGTCGGCCTTGGGCCGCACCCGGTCGCTGAAGGGCGCGATGTAGCGCAGGCTGTAGTTGTGCTGCGCCAGCGTGCGATCGGCGGTGTTGATGGCGCGATCCCAGATTTCGTTCTTCTGCGCGAACTCGGCGGCGGCGAGCAGCGCCCGGTCATCCATGCCGCGCAGCGACCAGACCCATTCGCGCACGCCCTCGATGCGCAGGTCGACGCGGATCAGCGCCAGCGCACGCTGGAAGCCCGGATTGGCGCTGGCCGCGGCCAACTCCTCGGCGGTCGGTGCGGGCGCCCGCGGCGGCACTTCGACGACGCGGCCGAGTTCCTCGTCGGCGAGGTTGCCGTAGAAATTCGGCTGGCGGCCGATCTTCAGGTAGAGGGCGCGCGCCTCGTCCGTCCGGCCGCCAACGGCCAGGGCGCGTGCCTGCCAGTAGGTCCAGTCCGGCTGCGCGGCGAGCGCCGGCGGCATCGCCGCGATCGCCCGCTGCACGGCGTTCCAGTCGTGCGCCCGCAGCGCGGCGCGGACATGCCAGGCCATCTGCTCCTCGGACAGTGCGGTGGCACCGGCCTTGCCGTACCAAGCCAGCGCCTCGGGCAGGTGGCGCTGCGCCGCCTGCAGCGCGATCTGGCCCCAGGCGTAGGCGCGCTCTTCGTCGGTGAAGCGGGCTTCGATGCGCCCGAAGCGCATCGCCGCATCCTGGGGATCGTTACGCGCCTGGCGCTGCACGGCGAACAGCACCGTCTCGCGCCCGCCGCGCTTGCCGGCAAAACCCGCCGCAAGCTTGTCGAGGTAGCGCGCCGGAGCCTGGGCGATCGATTCCAGGCCGCGCCCGTCGAAGCCTTCGCCGGCCGGCAGGTAGGCGGCCGCATTGCGCGCGGCGCCGACCCGCTTGGCCTCGAACAGCCGCCGCACGCGCTGCCAGACCTCTTCCACCGTCAGGCCGCCGGCCGCCACCAGCTGGTCGACCAGCCGCTCGCAGGCTCGCGGCAGGTCCTGGCCGCTGTTCCACAAGGGGCGCACCATGTCGTCCATGTCGGCAAACTGGGCGGTGTAGCAGCGAATTTCGGTATCGGGCTGGACCAGGGCCGGCAGTTCGCGCTGGAAAGCTTCCCGGTCGCCGGCCTTGCCCAATTCACGCAACCAGTCGCCGCGCAATTTCTCGGCGAGGTAGCTGCCGGCATGGCGGCCGAGGTAATCCGGCACGCCGCCGGCGTCGCCGTCGTCGAGGCGCAGGCGCAATGACCAGTACTCCGCCCACGGCTGCAACGGATGTCCCTGCAGCAGGGCCAACTGGCGGCCGAGGCGCACCCGCTCGCCGTTGCGGAAGGCGTCGCGCGCCAGGAGGAAGGCTGCGTCGCCGCGTTCGACCTGCGCCGTCGAAGGCGCTGCCAAGGCCGGCAGCGGCAAGGCAAGCGCCATCAGCGCAACACTAGCTGCAAAAATCGCCGGCACAATCCGCAGCAGGGAGGGGTAGGGTTTACGCTTATAGTTCATTCTGCGTCTGTCTGTGAGCACTCTCTTCCAACGTTAGCACATGAAACCCCTGTCGCCGTCTGCCGAACACGCCCCTGATCCGGGGGTTTTTCGTACAGCGCTGCGCCGCGAAAAACTGGCGGCGCGACTGGCGCTCGATCCGGCCGCCCATGCCGCCCTGGCGGTGAAACTGGAGCAACATCTGGCCGCGCTGCTGCTGCCGCTGGCACCGCAAACCATGGCTTTCTGCGCGCCGGTGCGCGGCGAATTCGATGCGCGTCCGCTGGCCACCCGCCTGATCGAACGCGGCTGGCAGGCCGCGATGCCGGTCGTCACGGCCGTCGCTGCACCCATGGATTTTCGCGCGTGGTCGCCCTCCACGACAATGGGCGCCGACCGCTACGGCATCCCGATCCCGGCCGACGGCGCTGTCGTCGTCCCCGATATCGTGCTGCTGCCGCTCCTGGCCTTCGACGCACAGGGCTTTCGCCTCGGCTACGGTGGCGGTTACTTCGACCGCACGCTGGCGGCGATGGTTCCGCGCCCGCAGGCGATAGGCGTCGGCTTCGAACTCGGCCGCGTCGCCGACATCCGGCCCGGGGCACACGACATCGGGCTTGACGCCGTGGTTACTGAATGCGGCGTCCTGCGCTTCGCCTAGGCCTGGCCGCGAATCGCCCGAGCGAGTCTTTCCAGCGCTTCTTCGAGCAGCGCGCGGCGCGTACCGAAGTTGAGGCGGACAAAGCCCGGCGCACCGAAATCGGCGCCGTCGGACAGTCCCAGGCCATGTTGTTCGAAGTACTGCACCGGGTTGGCGATGCCTTTGTCGGCCGCAAACTCGCGGGCATCGATCCAGGCCAGGTAAGTCGCCTCCACCGGACGCATGTCGAGGCCGGGCAACTCGGCCACGGCGCGTTCGACGGCGCGCGCGTTGCCGCGCAGGTAGTCGATCAGGGCCGCATGCCAGTCGTCGCAGAGGCTCAACGCGGCTTCCGTCGCCGCCATGCCGAGCGCATTGACGTGCGGCACGATGCCCTGCATGGCCCGGCAGAAATTCCGCCGCAGGCCGCTGTCGGAGATGATGGCAAAGGCGCAGCCCAGGCCGGGAATGTTGAAGGTCTTGGACGGCGCCATCAGCGTGATGCAGCGCGCCGCCAGTTCCGGGCTGAGCGTGGCAAAAAGTCGGTGCTGGTGATGCGGCGACAACACCAGTCCGTTGTGGATTTCGTCCGAGCACATGACCAGGTCGTGCTTTTCCGCGAGCAGCGCGAGCTGCCACAGTTCGTCCTCGTTCCACACGCGCCCGGTCGGATTGTGCGGATGGCAAAGCAGGAAGAGTTTGGCCCGGCTGGTGCGCAGCACGGCGTCCACGGTGGGGAAGTCCCACAGCCAGCCGGTCGAATCGCGCACCAGCGGCGCGCTGACCGCACGCCGGCCGGAAAATTCCGGTGCCGAGAGGAAGGGCGGATAGATCGGCGTCGCCGTGAACACGGCGTCGCCCGCTTCGCCGACGGCGCGGCAGGCGACGTTGAGCCCCGACACCAGGCCCGGCAGCCAGACGATCCACGCCGGATCGATGCGCCAGGCGAAGTTCCGCTCGAGGTAGCCGAGCACGGCGTCGACCTGGCTTGCGGCGGGCTGGTTGTAGCCGAACACGCCGTGATCGACGCGCCGGCGCAGGGCTTCGATCACCGCCGGCGGCGCCGCGAAATCCATGTCGGCGACCCACAGCGGGATGACGTCGGGCACGCGCCCGGCGTACTTCGCCCACTTCATCGAGTCGCTGCCGGCGCGCTCGATGGGAACGTCGAAGTCGAAGTTCATTTCAGAGTTCGTGAACTCTCAGCCGAGGAACAGGCGATAGGCCGGGTTCTTCGACTCATCCCAATACCGGTAATCCAGGTTCTTGAGGAAGGCGCGAAAGTCCTTCATTTCCTTCGGCGGCACTTCCATGCCGACCAGCACGCGGCCGGTGTCGGCACCGTGGTTGCGGTAGTGGAACAGGCTGATGTTCCAGCCGGCGCTCATCTTGTTGAGAAAGTGCATCAGCGCGCCCGGCCGTTCGGGGAACTCGAAGCGATAGATCAGTTCGTTCTTCACTTGTACGGCATGACCGCCGACCAGATGACGAATGTGCAGCTTGGCCAGTTCGTCGTCGGTCAGGTCCAGCGTCGGGTAGCCGT
>CAIZHL010000446.1 GCA_903932755.1 uncultured beta proteobacterium | reverse complement strand
CTCGTGGCGAAGGATGCCGACTTCGCCGTGAAGATGATTCACGATGCCCTCACCGCAGCCTTGGTCAAGGGTGACCGCATCGAGATCCGCGGCTACGGCAGTTTTGCGCTGAACTACCGGCCGCCGCGGATCGGTCGCAATCCCAAGTCGGGCGACAAGGTGCAGGTACCCGCAAAGTACGTGCCCCATTTCAAGGCCGGCAAGGAGTTGCGGGAGCGGGTCGATTACCGGCCATGAGTCGTGCTGTTGCAGCATGTACCAGGGCGGCATCCCGGACGGGTGCCGCCTTTTATTTTCCGCCTTTGCGCTGAGGCCGGAAGTGCGGCCTTAGCCTGCACCGATCGGCCCCGCCCCATTTTCCTTCCCCTATCGTGACCACCCTGCTCAAGCTTCTCGTCTGGCTGTTGCGTATCGTGGTTTTCGTCGGCCTGTTCGGCCTGGCGATCAAGAACAGCGGTCCGATGGAATTGCGTTTCTTCCTCGATCAATCCTGGACGGCGCCGG
Organism: uncultured beta proteobacterium; assembly: GCA_903932755.1. GTDB lineage: Bacteria > Pseudomonadota > Gammaproteobacteria > Burkholderiales > Rhodocyclaceae > Sulfuritalea. Next base: position 1,806 of record CAIZHL010000446.1, on the reverse strand, counting down.
TTTCGGTGGTGATCCTGGCCGTATTCGCCATCGGCGTCGGCGTCGGGCTGACCGCCGCGCTGGGCGCCTTCCTGCGCCCGCAGCGCAGCCCCGGTCGCGAGTGACACCATGGAAATCGAACTCTGGTGGCTGCTGGTCCTGCCGGTCTTTTTCGGGCTCGGCTGGGTTGCCGCCCGCATCGACATCAAGCAACTCCTGAAAGAGTCGCGCGCCCTGCCGCGCTCCTATTTCAAGGGCCTGAATTTCCTTCTCAACGAGCAGCCGGACCAGGCCATCGAAGCCTTCATCGAGGCGGCCCGCGTCGATCCGGAAACCATCGAGCTGCATTTCGCGCTGGGCAGCCTGTTCCGTCGTCGCGGTGAAACAGACCGCGCCATTCGCGTGCATCAGAACCTGATCGAGCGCGACGGCTTGTCAGCACCGCAGCGCCTGCAGGCCTTGTCCGAACTCGGTCAGGACTACCTCAAGGCGGGTTAGCTCGATCGCGCTGAGGAAATTTTCCTCAAGCTGCGCGGCACCGACCGCGACGAGGAGGCGCTGAAAAACCTGCTCGAAATCTACCAGCAGGAAAAGGAATGGGCCAAGGCCGTGGCGATTGCCGAAGCCATGCCCAACCATTCAGACCATCTCTGGCAGAAGGCCATCGCCGAGTTCCGTTGCGAACTGGCCGCCAATGAAATGCTGCACGACCGGCACGACGAAGCGGGGCGCCTGCTCGAGGAAGCCCTCGCCGCCAACCGCAAGTGCGTCCGCGCCACGCTGCTGCAGGGCGACCTGGCCGCAAAACTCGGCGCCGGCGACACGGCGATCGACTACTGGAAGCGCGTCGAGCAGCAGAATCCCGTCTATCTCGCGCTGGCGGCGGAAAAGCTGATGGCCACACACATCCAGCTGGGTCGCATGGAGCAGGGCATCCAGCTCCTGCGCGGCTGGCTGGAACGCCATCCCTCGCTCGACCTGCTCGACTCGGTGTTCCGTGCCGAACTCGACAGCAGCGGCGCCGAGGCCGCCTACACGTTGGTGCGCGACGAATTGCGGCGCAATCCGACGCTGCTCGGACTCGACAAGCTGCTGGAGGCGCAGATCCTGGTGGTGCCGCCCGACCGGCGTCCCGATCTGGAACTGATCAAGAACCTGATCCACACGCATACCCGCCGCGTCGCGCGCTACCGTTGCGATGCCTGCGGGTTCAAGGCGCGGCAGTTCTACTGGCGCTGCCCCGGCTGCGGCGGCTGGGAAACCTATCCGCCGCGGCGCACCGAAGAATTCGACATTGCCCCCTAGGCCGACATGAAGATCACCGTCATCGGCACCGGATACGTCGGGCTGGTTTCCAGCACCTGCCTGGCTGACGTCGGCAACGACGTGCTCTGCCTCGACCTCGATGCGGGCAAGATACGCATGCTCGACGAAGGCCGCATCCCGATCTATGAGCCCGGGCTCGAGGCCATGGTGCGGCGCAACCAGGCTGCCGGCAGGTTGCGTTTCACCACCGACGTCGCCGCCGCGGTGGCCCACGGCCGCTTGCAGTTCATCGCGGTCGGCACGCCGCCCGGCGAAGATGGTTCCGCCGACTTGCAGTATGTGCTCGCCGCCGCGCGCAACATCGGGCGCCACATGGATGGCTACAAACTCGTGGTGAACAAATCCACGGTCCCGGTCGGCACCGCCGACCAGGTGCGCGGCGCGATTGCCGGCGAACTGGCAACACGGGGCGCCGGCATCGCTTTCAGCGTCGTCTCCAATCCCGAATTCCTCAAGGAAGTCGCGGCGATCGATGATTTCATGAAGCCGGACCGGATCGTG
>CAIZHL010000445.1 GCA_903932755.1 uncultured beta proteobacterium | reverse complement strand
GTCCTCGCGTCCGGTGTTCCCCGATAGCGCGTAGCCGAAGCGGCTGTCGGTCCAGTAGAAGACATCGACCTTGTTTTCTTTTGCGTAGCGGAAGCCGGTCTCGCCACCTTTGGGTGCGGCGGGGCGCACGTAAAGCGTCAGGCGCTTGCGCTCGGCATTTTCGTACATGAACTGCGCCACCTCGCCGCTGTCGCCGGGCAGGAGGCGGCCGCCGACCAGCCGGTAGCCGGTTTCCTCCAGTTGCGGCGGCTTCAGCGGCGCGCCGAGGCGCTTGGACAGCCAGGCCACCAGATGGGCTTCCTGGTCGGCGCCGACTTCGACCGGGTGGCGCACTTCGGGCACGAACACGGCGTGGGCGACGGCTGCCTGGCGCGGCAGGGATTGCGCTGCGAGCGCCGTACCCGGGTCGGGCGAACCCGCGCCGCGCAGGAAAAAGCCGATCGCGGCGCCGCACAGCAGCCAGGCGACGGCGGCCAGCTTGCGTGCGTCGAGCCAGCGTGGCGCATTGGCCGCCGGAATCAGCCGCGCCGGGACCGGCTCGTCGAGCACGCGGTCAAAGACGCGGTGCAGGCCGGCGGCCTGGGCGCGCCATGCCTCGATTTGCGCGCGGCGTTCGGGATGGCCGGCGAGCCAGGCTTCGACTTGCGTCAGGCGCGCCGGGTCGAGCTGGCCGTCGGCGTAGGCGTGCAGGTCGTCTTCGGAGATCGGGGCATTCATGTGCTGACCACTTTCAGTTGCGGGGCCGCTTCCCCGGCCAGGATGGCCTTGAGGCGCGTGCGTGCGCGGGACAGGCGGGACATCACCGTGCCCTGCGGAATCTGCAGGGCGCGGGCGACTTCGGTATAACTCAGTTCCTCGAGGCCGACCAGCAGCAGGACTTCGCGCTGCTCCGGCGGCAGCAGCGCCAGGGCGCGCTCGAGGTCGCGCAGTTCCAGCGCGTCGGCCTGGCTGGCGCGCTGCACCGGCACCGGCAGGTCGTCGTCGGCGCAGAAGTCGACGCGCTGGTCGCGACGATGGCCATCGACGTGGAGGTTGTGCATGATCGAAAACAGCCAGGGCCGCAGGTCGCGTTCGCGCTGCCACAGGCGCCACTTCTCCAGCGCCCGCTGCAGGGTCTCCTGCACCAGGTCTTCGGCGGCATCGGTGCGCCCCGTCAGCGCCCGCGCGTAGCGGCGCAGGCGCGGGATTTCGGCAACGATGGCGTCGCGGCCAGCCATTTCAGGCGATCCTGGCGCGGCTGGAGCGTCGTGCGGTCATGGTTTTGCTGAGTTGGGCGGGCGGGATGCTGGGTATACGCGGGGCAGGGGCAGTTTATTCCCGGCAAGCGCATGCGTCGCCTGCCGCGTATTACAATCGCGCCTCCCGAAATCCCGGACTTTCCGCCATGGATCCCGAATACCTCACCGGCATCGATGAAATCGATGCCCAGCACAAGGAAATCGAAGAAGCTGCCCTGGCCGTCATCGAGGCCGCCGCCGCCAAGGACAAGTGGCACATCGTGCATTACATCCTGGTGCGCCTCTACGAACTGCTGCGCTTCCACTTCGCGGTCGAAGAGTCGGTGATGAGCATCGTTTGCTTTCCCGAAATCCAGGCGCACAAGCAGGTGCACAAGGACATCCTGCTGACCGTGGAGCGCATGAAGGTGGCGAGCCTCGATCCGAATGCCTGCGCGAACGACGAGGCGCTGAACAAGCAGTTCAGTTTCCTGACGCACATCGTCGACCACGACAAGCGCTTCGCCGAATTCGTCCTCGCCAACTTCTCCGGCCTCCGCCATTGAAGTCAGGCAGGCCGCTCAGGGCTTGCGATAGCTGATGCGGTAGATCGCGCCGGCGTGGTCGTCGGCGACCAGCAGCGAGCCGTCGGGCAGCACCAGCACATCCGCCGGCCGGCCCCAGGCCGACTCATTTTGCAGCCAGCCGCTGGCGAAGTTCTCGTAACTCACGGCGCGGCCGTCCTTCACCCGCACCAGGGCGATGCGATAGCCGATCTTCTTCGAGCGGTTCCACGAACCGTGCTCGGCGATGAAAATCTGGTTGCGGTATTCGGCGGGGAACATCGTGCCGGTATAGAAGCGCATGCCGAGGCCGGCGACATGAGGTCCCAGCTTCTGCGCCGGCGGCTCGAATTCGCCGCACTTGCGCCGCGTGCCGAACTCCGGATCGGGCAGGTCGCCGCCATGGCAGTACGGGTAGCCGAAATGCAGCCCGGCGCGCGGCGCGCGATTGAGTTCGTCGGGCGGGATGTCGTCGCCCAGCATGTCGCGGCCGTTGTCGGTGAACCACAGCGCGCCATCGACCGGGCTCCAGTCGAAGCCGACGCTGTTCCTCACGCCGCGGGCAAAGACCTCGCGCCCGGAGCCGTCGCCGTTCATGCGCAGGATGGAGGCATAGGGGTCGCCGGGATCGCAGATGTTGCAGGGCGCGCCGACCGGCACGTAAAGCTTGCCGTCGGGGCCGAAGGCGATGAATTTCCAGCCGTGGTGGGTGTCCTTCGGCAGCGTGTCGGTGACGACGACCGGTGCGGGAGGCTGGTCGAGCCGCCGGTCGATATCGTCGTAGCGCAGGATGCGGCTGACCGCGCCGACATACAGCGAGCCGTCCTTCCAGGCCAGGCCGCTGGGCATTGGCAGGCCTTCGGCGATGCGCGTCACGCTCCCGGCGCGGTAGTTGGCGTCGAAGCGCACCGCGTGCACGCGGCCGGCACCGCGCGAACCGACATACAGCACGCCGCCTTTTTCGTCGCGCCCGCCCAGCGCCATCTGGCGTGCGTTGTCCACCCGCGCCCAGAGTTCGATGGCAAAGCCCGGCGGCAGGCGGATGGTTTCCAGCGGCAGGGCGCCGGCACAGGCGGAGCAAGCGAGCAGGGCGATGGCAAACAGCTGTCTCATGGCATGGAACCTCGAAAGTGCCCAAAGGGCCGCACAGCGCTGGCGCTGGCGATACGGCGATTCTGGTCCATGCCGCCGTCTGGTGCAATTGCGCTGGTGTGACGGGACTGCGCCGGCGCGGTGTCGGCGATGAATGCGGCATTGACCGGCGTGCCGCGAATGGCGATACTCGCGGCCATGAATTCGAGACCACCCCTCCGCGTTGCACTGCCCGTCGCCCTTCTCGCTGCCCTGCTGCTGTCAGCCTGCGGCGAGAAGAACCTGCTCATCGGTTATGAAAAGGACGAGAACTTCCTCAGCTTCAACCACGCCTTCACCGACGCCGCGGCCGCCGATGTTCGCGCCCGGGCCGAAAGGCTGTGCGGGCTGCGCAAGCAGGCGGTGATCCAGACTTCGCGCAGCTGTTCGCTGGAGCAATGCACCACAAACTTCCAGTGCCTTGATGCCACGGATGCCGCCAAGTACCGCCAGTAGCCGGCGCTGCGGCGTCGGCGCGGCCCGCCTGGGGCGAGCCTGCTGCGCCGTCGCGGCGACATGGCTGGTTTGCGCCGGGGCGCTGGCCCAGGCGCCGCTGATCCCGGGCCTGCCGGCCGGCGCAGCGGGCAAGGAGGCGAAGGCCGTCGCCAAAGCGGCGAATGACAGCTCGGGCAGCGCGGCCGAATTGCGCGCGCGGCTGGCCGGCGAACGCAAGCTGCTGGAAGTGCTGGACGGACCCAACGGCCTCGGCGCCGGCGCGCCGCCCGGCACCGATTCGCGTTCCCTCAAGCAGCGCCACATCCGCGTCGCCTTCCTGGTCAGCACCCTGGTGCAGCACCTGGCCGACATCGACAAGCTGGCGGAGACGCAGAAGCGGCGGGTGGCCGCGGAAAAGGACCTCAAGGCATGGACCGGGCTCGCCGAAAAGCCGCCCTATTCGATCATGCTGGCCGACCGGCTGCGCGCCGAGCGCCATGCCGCGGGCACCGAACTGGAGGGCCTGCGCGGGCGCCAGGAACTGCTGCGGCAGACCACCGAGGATTTGCGCGAACGCCTCAAGCAGGCCCGCCAGCAGTTGCGCCAGGCCACCGAAAAATCCGAGCGCGCGGGGTCGGAGTCGCAGCAGGTGCAGTTGGCCTGGGAGCGGGAAAACGCCGGCCTGGTGGTGCGCCTGATGGAGACCGCGCTCGGCCACCAGGACACGCTGCGCCAGGTGATCGATG
>CAIZHL010000444.1 GCA_903932755.1 uncultured beta proteobacterium | reverse complement strand
CTCTCAGGGCGAACGATTTGATCTCACCGTCAGGCTGGCCATAAACCCCGACGACTTCTGGCAGGCCTGGTTCGACGGCTCCGCCTTGCCCAATCCGGGCAAGATCGGCATCGGCGTGCTGCTGGTCGCGCCCGACTGCCGGCGTGAAGAAAAATCCGCTCTGCTGAATGCTTCCGGCTGCAACAACGAGGCCGAGTTGCATGCACTGTGCGCCGCGCTCGACATGGCATCCGCCGCCGGTGCGCGCCGCCTGCTGCTGCGCGGCGACAGCGATGTCGCGCTGCGCTACGTGCGCGGGCCGGACAGCACGCAGATCGCCCGCCTGTGCCTGCTGGTGACTGAAGCGCGCGAGCGGTTGCGGCGCTTCGACGAGGTGCAACTGCTGTGGATTCCGCGCCGGCGCAATGGCGATGCGGACCGGCTCTCGCGCCAGGCGCTGGGTTTGCCGCCCGGCCCCGTACCGGTCCCGCGCCGGCGACGGGCGCGCTGAACGGCTTCGCCGCGGGGCGTGCGCCGCTTTCCGCTATGATCGGACGAAACTGCACAAGGGAGAAATTGCGTGGGAATACTGACCAACATCGTCGCCGCCGAGGAAGATGAATACGCCGCCATCGGCGAATCGCTGCGGCCGGTGGACGAATGGAGCGGCATCGAGCGGCGCGGCATCGATACCGCCAAGATCGCCACGCTGCACTGCCTGCTGACCGGCGACGAATTCGAAGAGGCCGTCGGCAACTACGAGCCGGTGTATGTCGGCGACGAGGGCGCCGTCGTGCTGCGCATCGCCGACGAAGTCATGGAACGCCTGGCCGAACTCGACGAGGAAGCGCTGGAACTCGTCGCCGAGGAATTGGCCGCCACCGAAGAATACGAAATCGAGCAGTGGGAAACGGCGGACGTGCAGGCGATGGTGTTCGAACTGGCCGACCTGGCGCGGCTCGCCGAATCCCAGGGCCAGGTGATGTTTGTCTGGATGCATCCGCTACTGACCTGAGTGATGATTGCGGGCAAGACCTGGTACGTCTATCTGATCGAATGCAGCGACGGCAGCCTGTACACCGGGATCACCGTCGACCTGGCGGCGCGGTTTGCGGCCCACCGTGACGGCCGCGGCGCGCGCTCCATGCGCATGCATGCCCCCGTGCGCATGCTGGCGGCGGAAGCGCATCCCGACCGCTCGGCGGCCTCGAAGGCCGAGTACCGCATCAAGCGGCTCTCGCCCGCGGCAAAGCGCGCCCTTGCGGCGACCATGATGCCCGACCCCTTGTCGCCCAAGCCGGCGCCTGCCCGATCCACGGCGGCGCCATGATCGTCTTCTCCCACGCCAACAGCTACAGCGCGTCGACCTACCGGCAGCTGTTCGACGGCTGGCGCGCCGCCGGCCGCGAGGTGGCGGCGATAGAACACTTCGGCCATGACGCGCAGTTCCCGGTCGATCGCCGCTGGAGCGGCATGACGCAGCAGCTCACGGCACTGATCGACAGCCTGTCGGAATCGCGCGTCTGGCTGGTTGGACACTCGATGGGCGGCTACCTCAGCCTGCTCGCCGCCGGCCAGCGCCCGCAGCGCGTGCGCGGCATCGTGCTGCTCGATTCGCCCGTCATCCACGGCTGGAAATCCGGCCTGGTCAGCGTGGTCAAGGCGACCGGCCAGATGGACCGGATCTCGCCGGCGGCGGTCGCCAGGAAACGCCGCGACCGCTGGCCCAGCCTCGGCGAAGTACATGGTCATTTCGCCGCAAAGCCGATGTTCGCGCGCTGGCATCCGGCGGTGCTGGACGACTATGTCCGTGACGGCACCGAGAAGGACCCGGCCGACCGCAGCGGCAAGGCCCGGCGCCTGAAATTTCGCCCGGAAATCGAAGCCGAAATCTACTCGACCGTGCCGCACCGGCTGCTGCCCTACATGCGCCTCCATCCGCCGGGCGGGCCGGTGGCCTTCATCGCCGGCACGCGCTCGCGCGAGGTGCGCCAGGCCGGGCTAGCCGCGACGCGGCGCATAACGCAAGGGCGCATCAGCTGGATCGAAGGCACGCATCTCTTCCCCTTCGAGCAGCCGGGGAAGACCGTCGACGCCGTGCTCGACTGGATGGCCCGCCTCGATGGCGCCGCCGCGCCGGCCTGACGCGATGCGCCGGCACAAGTTCTGACCCGCCATGCATCTGTCTTTGCGCCTGCTGGTCCTGCTGATCCTGCCGCCTCTGCTGTGGGCCTGCAATTCCGTGGTCGCGCGCCTGGCGATCGACAGCATCGGCCCGCTGTGGCTCAACGCCCTGCGCTGGGGACTGGCGCTGCTG
>CAIZHL010000443.1 GCA_903932755.1 uncultured beta proteobacterium | reverse complement strand
CCAGCAGCCCACGGCATACGCGATGCGCATGAGGGACTGGAGTTCAGACGTGTGCTCTTCCGATCTAGCCCCGCAGTAGATGTGTATCTCCTCGTCCGCCAGGCGCACCACCTGGCCCGCCCTCAGCTTGCAGCGGACGCGGGTTTCGATAGCGCCATCGACCGCCACCGCGCCCCCGGCGACCAGCGCCTTGGCTGCGCCGCCGGAAGGCGCCAGGCCCAGCAGCTTGAGCAGGACGTTCAGCTCGATGAACTCGCCCTGTAGCGGGAAACGATGAATGGTCAAGAAATCCTCCGGAACTGCCAATTATAGTCGCCGGGGTCTTGCTGCCGCAGCGTGACCATGATCCTGTGGAACAGCGCAGGATGCCTGAGTGACGACGGTCACGCGGATCAACATGAAAATCCGGCAGGCTTGCCGCAAATGCGGCAGGGGCCATTAAAATAGGTATTGAGCCGAATCGCCGAATCAATCGACGATACGTTCGTCACAACCAGTCAACATACCAATATCGAGGGGACAGCAATGGCTGCAGGCAAATCCAAGATCATCTACACGCTTACCGACGAGGCGCCGCTGCTGGCGACATACTCCTTCCTCCCCATCATCAAGGCGTTCACCGCACCGGCCGGGGTCGACGTCGTCGGTTGCGACATCTCGGTCGCGGCCCGGGTCCTCGCCGAGTTCTCCGAGTGCCTGACCGCCGAGCAGAAAGTCCCCGACAACCTGGGTGAACTGGGACGCCTGACCCAGGACCCCGACACCAACATCATCAAGCTGCCCAACATCAGCGCCTCGGTTGCCCAACTGATGACCTGCGTGCGCGAACTGCAGTCCAAGGGTTACAAGATCCCGGATTACCCGGAGGACCCGAAGACCGATGAGGACAAGAAGCTCAAAGTCCGCTACGGCAAGTCCATCGGCAGCTCGGTCAATCCGGTGCTGCGCGAAGGCAATTCCGACCGCCGCGCGCCGCGCGCCGTCAAGGAATACGCGCGCAAGAACCCGCATTCGATGAGCGAGTGGAAGCAGTGGTCGCAGACCCATGTTTCGCACATGCACCACGGCGACTTCTACCACGGCGAGAAGTCGATGACTTTGGACAAGGCGCGCGACGTCAGGATGGAGCTCGTCACCAAAAGCGGCAAGAACATCGTGCTCAAGCCCAAGCTCAGCCTGCTGGCGGGCGAGATCATCGACAGCATGTTCATGAGCAAGAAGGCGCTGTGCGAGTTCTACGAGCGCGAGCTGGAGGATTGCCGCGAGGCCGGTGTGCTGTTCTCGCTGCACGTCAAGGCGACCATGATGAAGGTCTCGCATCCCATCGTCTTCGGCCATTGCGTCAAGATCTACTACAAGGAAGCCTTCGAGAAGCACGCCAAGCTGTTCGATGAAATCGGCGTCAACGTCAACAACGGCATGGTCAACCTCTACGACAAGATCAAGACCCTGCCGGATTCGCTGCGCGAAGAGATCGAGCGCGACCTGCACGCCTGCCAGGAGCACCGCCCGCGCCTGGCGATGGTGG
>CAIZHL010000442.1 GCA_903932755.1 uncultured beta proteobacterium | reverse complement strand
GTCGTGGCGCCCGGACTTGAGAATGGAAGGCGTACGTCCGATGGCCTCATCCGCAGTGAAGCCGGTGATTCGCGTAAACGCCGGGTTGACGGAAGTAATGCGCCCGTCGGCGTCGGTCGTGGTAATCCCCTGATTGGAGGCATTGAACACCACCAGGGCTTCGCGCATCTTCGCCTCGATTTTCTTGCGCTGCGTGATCTCGGTGGCAATTCCGCAGATTCCATTGACCTGCCCGGAATCGTTGCGCATGGGAAACTTGGTGGACAGAAAATACCGCGCGTCCGCGCCGGAGCCCAGTGTTTCCTCGATTTCAACCGTGGTTTCCCCATTCATTACTTTCAAATCATTGGCGCGAAATTCGATTGCCTCGACGGCGCCGAAAATCTCGGCATCCAACCGGCCGATGACTTTGTCGCGTGAATGGCCCGTGACTTCTTCCCATTTCCGGTTAACCAGCCGATAGCGGCCGCCGCAATCCTTGGCGAAGATCAGTGTTCCGCTGTTCTCGATCAGGCTGGCGACAAAATGCTCGCTCTCGTGCAATTGCCGCTCGATGTCGGTGCGCATCATTTCGGCGCTCACGCTGTCGACGAAAACCCCCATCAGACGCTCTGCCAGCTTCTGCTGATTGATTGGCCGGGTACCAAGGCCGACCAGGATACCCATCGGCCGCTTCTGCTTGTCGAAAAGCAAACTGCCCGCATACGATTCGATTTCCATCCGGCTCAGCATTTCGTGCTTGGGAAAAAGCGACTGAATCAGCGACGGATAAATGGCACTCGCCAGCTTCATTACATCGAAACAGGGCGTATCGGCCAGATCATAGGCGAACGGGGTCATCGGCGCGCCACGCCCCCATCCCGCCACGACGTTGATGCCGGTCGCAGTGCCGTTGATGCGACCGACAAAGACATAATCCAAGCCAAGCGCGTCCGCCAGGTGGCGGCAGACCGCCTGGTGGAAGATATCGCCCGAAAGCGGGGTCAGGGTGGTCGCCAGCACAGACAAGGCGTTCTGCGTTGCCCTCTGTTCGGTAACGTCGGTCGCAAAACCGATGACTTCGCCGGACGGCAATACCGTGGCGCGCAGCGCGACATTGATGACTGATCCATCCTTGCGTCGCAACGGGATATCGAACTCGCCATTTCCGGTACGCAGGACCTCGGTAAAGAGTCCGAAATAGGCTTCCATGTCGTCGGCCGCCGAGATGTCGGCAATGGTCATGCCGGAGAGCAGTTCTTCTCGCGTGTAACCAAGCAACTCGCAAGCCGCCGGATTGACGTTGACATACCTGCCCTTGGGGTCGGCGACGAAGATGCCGCCGGGGGCGTTATCGACATAGCCCGTGGCACGCGTTTCGGCATCGAGCAGGGCCTGTTCGGCAATCTTGCGTTCACTGATGTCCTGGACGGTGCCCACGGAACGCAAGGCTTTGCCGTCCGCGCCGAAGATGGTCCGGCATTGTTCAAGCACATGCTTGATGCGTCCGTCGGGAAACAACAAGCGATGTTCTATGGAATAAGGCTCGCGGGTCACCAGGGAGCGTTTGTAGGCTGCATTGACCGCGTCCCGATCGTCCGGGTGTATGGCCGCGAGAAAGCCCTGGTAGGTAGGTTCGAGCGAACCCTGGTCAATCTCGAAAATGCGGAATATTTCGTCGGACCAGACGAGTTGATTCGCGGCGACATTCAGCTCCCAGTTTCCGGTTTTTGCCATGCGCTGGGCATCGTTCAGGCGTCCCAGGGTGACTTCAAGTTCCCTTCGGCCATGCGCCAGTCGTATCGCAAGAACGACGATAAAGCTTCCTGCGAACAACAGGATGACAATCGGCCAGCGATAGCGCTCCCAGACATCGACAATGTGAAACTCCGCTTGTTCGAAGGGAGGCATGCGCAGGACGCGCATCATTTCTTCCACCGTGCGGTAGTTTCCCGGCACGGTGAAACCCGCGATCCGGGACGCTTCGGCCACGGCCCCGCCGTGGGGCAGGGCAAGCACGGCAGCGGCGAGTTGCCGCGCCAGGTCGGCATCAGCCCACGGCATGGCGGCCAGCGCCCATTGCGGATAAAGGCGTGTGGATAGCGCCAGAGGATAGTCCGGGGCGGCAGGTGCCTTGAGCACGGCCAGTTTTGCGGGATCGACCTTCCCCTCCCTGACCAGGCTCTCAAGCACTCCAGTGCGCACGAAAGCCGCATCGGCATTGCCCGCCAGCAAGCTGTCGATGACCTCATCTTGAAGACCTCCGCTCTCCACCAGAGTGGCATCCTGCGGCAAGCGTATCCCCAGCTGGAGTAGTTCCAAAGCTTGTGCCTGATAAGCGCCCAGAGACCATTGCGACATGATCGCGATCCGTTTGCCTCGCAGGTCGGCAAGTTCGCGCAGATCCGCTCTGCCTGCGCGGACCAGGATGGTGCCGCCGAAACTCGCGAGCACATGGCCGGACTCCCGTTCGAGAAGCGTCGCGAGCGGCGAATGAAGGCCCTCGCGATGCATGAGAACGGTGTAGTGGGCGGGTTGCGTCAGAACGAAATCGACGCGCTTGGCCCGAACGGCGGCGTCAAGCTCCGGATAGTTGAGCGCTTCCAGGACAAGTCGTCGTGACAGGCCCGTTTTATTCAGATGATCGACCAGGGGCTGCCAGCGTGCCTGAGTCTCCTCCGTCGACCTGAATGCCAGCACGCCGAAGCGGACTACTTTGGCTTCGCCGGCCACCTGATGCTGTTCCGCTGCCCGAGCACCGGCGGAGAGCGATCCGCAGCCAATCGCGACAAACCACGTTGCCAGGATCAGCGGCAGGAATTTACTCATGAGGAGAACATGTCCTTGGGCAGTAAAGTTTCCGAAACTATGACAACAATCCGGAACGCGATTCGGAAAATCTGCGGGAATGCTGACGTGAAGGCTTGCAAAAATAGGATTATCGCATCTTGCGGCTTTGGCCTCCAGATCGCTGACGGTCGCGTAAGTGGACGTTCAACCTAGCCACAGGACGCCTTAGCTTTTGAAATTGGACGGCCACCTTGAACGGCCGGAAGTGGCCGACAGCGCGAGGTCGTCAACGACCGCAACGGAGCATCTCAATTCGCATAGCCTGCATTTCGCTGACTGACCGCTATCGAGAAATCGCTACGGCTGTTATGGGCACGGAAGAGTCGGTGAGGTTTTTGGAAGCAGCCGCTCAAATACAAAAACGCTGAACTTTTCTTCGGCAAACCTCGAACGGCGGCTTCACCTTCAACTCCGGACGCTGGTGTCGGCAGTGCCGTCGTTGCGGAGAAAGTGGAAAGCAGCCGCTCAAAAGTTCATCGTTTTAGGGGCGCCAATGACGGCTGATGGCCGGTAGGGTAAGGCGCCAATGGCCGCTTCGCAGAATCCCGGTTCATGGAAGGTGGATTTGGGTGACTGGCCGCTTTGAAGAAAGCTGACCGGCCGGAATGGGCACGGACGCGACTGTCGCCCTCCAGGATTCATTGCCGGAAAGCGGTCAGCGGAATTTCGCTTCCTGGAAGCGGTCACTGGGGACCTCAACCTACGGCCATCAAGAGACGCTCAGAAAATCGCTCTATAGCCGCCGTTCAACTTTAGGCTTGCTCCAGACCAGCCATTCATTCGGGGCCACCACACTTTCTTGGACCAAGGGCCCTTTTGCAGCGGTTACGCTCATTGGGAGCGGAGGTCTGTACTTTCACACCGGGCCAGAAGCAGCCTTTCCTTATGAAAATGGAGTTTGCGGAATTGCGCTAGACGCACCGGCTGCATTTCAGAAAAATCGACCGAACGCAATCGGTCTTGTCGAACGTCGTCGCGGCAAAACCTCGGCCCCGGCGCAGATTCATTAGAATCACGGCATTCCAACGCAACCCAGGTCAGGATCATGAAAACAACCATCAGGCTGGCGGTCCTGCTCACTGCCTTGGGCAGTTTGTCCCCAGCGCTTGCCATGTCGGAAGCGATTCCCGCAACCTGGGGCGGAGACTTGGCCTCGCGGCCCCGGCTTACCGGCGACTGGGGCGGTTTGCGGGATGACATGGCCAAGAAGGGCGTCACGCTCGACATGGACGTTTACTGGATGCCACAGTGGATAACCAGCGGCGGGCGAAAGACCGACAACTCCGATTGGGGCAACGCAGTCGTCACCCTGAACGTGGATACCCAAAAGGCCGGCCTCTGGTCGGGCGGTCATTTCAAGGTCCAGACGGTCACCAGTTTTGGCGATCAACTGCTGAGGCAATCGGGTGCCATGGTTCCGGCCAATATCTCTTGGATGCTGCCGACCGTCACGACCGACACCGGCTTGCAGGAATTCACCTATACCCACATGTTCAAGCCGAACTTTGCGATGTTTGTCGGCAAGATCAACTCCATTGCGCCCACCGGCCAGTTCCACGGCGACTATCGCACCGGCTTCCAGAACACCAGCCTGAACCTGCCGCTGGCCATGGCTATGGTGCCGCTCTCCGCCTACGGCGCGGGCGCGCTGTATGTACCTTCGCACGACGTGACCCTGGCCGCCATGGTGCTCGACCCGAGCGGCACGATCATGGACGACGACATCGACAACGCCTTTGACGACGGCGTGATGGTGCTGGCGAATGCCGACCTCAAGGTCAAACCCTTCGGCCTGCCCGGCCACCAGAACCTGACGCTGGCCTGGAGCAACAAGGAACACCTTTCGCTGGACCAGGATCCCAGCAACATCGCCCGCCATCTGCTGACGCAGCGCTTTCCACTCCTCGCCAATCCGGGGCCGCACCTGGTCGAGATCCTCACAAGGTTCGCGCCGGGGCTGCTGATTCCGGTCCAGCCGTTGAACAAGGAGAACGAGACCTGGGCTGCCGTCTACAGCTTCGAACAATACCTGTGGAAACCCGAGGCGGACTCCCGGCGGGGACTCGGTGGCTTTTTCAGCGCAGGTGCCAGCGACGGCAAGGCCAACCCGATCAAGTACAGCTACTCCCTGGGCGTGACGGGCAAGGGCATGGTGTCGGGACGGCCGCATGACGACTTCGGCATAGGCTGGTCGCGCACCGAGTTCAGTGACAAGTTCGTGCCCTTCCTGCGCAATACCTTCGACCTCGGCCTCGACAAGGAGGACGCACTGGAGCTTTACTACAATTTCGCGGTCACGCCCTGGCTCGCCGTCACTCCCAGCTACCAGCTGATCTCGCCCGCCATGAACAAGACGCTGGACGCCGCCGGAAACCTGAGGAACCTGCACAATACGCAGATGTTCGGCGTCCGCGTCGGCCTGCGCTTCTAGGGAGTCGAAAGTCATGGAAAAGAAGAACCCCTCTGCTCACAACGAATCGCGGCGCGACTTCATCAAGACCATTGCCGCCGGTACCGTTTCCACCTCGCTGGGTGCAGGCATGGTCGGCAGCGGTGCAGCGCAGGCGGCAGCGTCGTCACCGGGCATCACCTCGGCGCAACCGGCCGCCGGTGGATACAACATTCTGTTCATCGTCACCGACCAGGAGCGTTTTTTCCGGCCCCGCGAGGTGCCTCGGGGTTACCGCCTGCCGGCGCATGAACGCCTGGCCAGGCGCGGCGTCGTCTTCGAAAACCATCGCATCAATTCCTGCGTGTGCACCTCCTCCCGCTCGGT
>CAIZHL010000441.1 GCA_903932755.1 uncultured beta proteobacterium | reverse complement strand
GAACTTGAGGAAGCTGCGCCGGCTGATGCCCTGGCGCCGCAGCACGTCGTAAAAGGTTTCGGTCATCTCGGTCTCCGTCGGGAAAGAAAGTCCTTCGGAGACCTGTGTAGCAAGGCACGGGCCAGCGCCTTAGATTTGGATTATTTAGCTTTCAATCAATACCTTGGATTCCTGACCCCGAAAACCGGCAGGTAACGCGGCGGTTAGCGGGTAATCGTGGTGATCACTACCACGAACACCGACATAAGCCACATCGAATATTCACATCGCCGTATTGCCAGCGCCGACTTTTTGCGTATGTCAGTGGGGAGGAACTCTTCGGGACGCGATGAGATGGATGGCGGTTGTTCCGCCTAATCAGTCAGCCGGTCACCGATGAGTGACTTCCGCTATGTGCCCGTTGGATACAGTCGAGGAAACTGGAAGCAGACCTTGGCCGGTAACCTCGTAAATGGAAAGCTGCCGATCGTTATGTGGCTGAGATACGATTGGCTCAACGGCCCCTATGCATCCGTCTCAAGACCAGGTCGCACCACAGCTATGATCTGCGGTTCTCAAGGCAATCCTCTCATCATGAAGCGCAATCTGATTTTCCTCTCGCTGCTGGGGCTTACCAGCTGCATGCAACAGGCAAGCGATCAGGAATCCTACCTTCCGCGCTACACGGGCAGCGCGCCGTGGACCATCAACGGAGCGCGTCCGGGCATGACGCTAGACGAAGTGCGGAAAAAGCACGGCGAGCCGACGCGTTCCTTTGGCACGCCACCGACCACCTACTCCTGGGAGTCGACATCCTGGCGGATCTTGTCCGTGACCGTGGATGCCAACGGTCGCATTGTGCAGGTATCGGGCAATGCCCTGATGGCGGGCGACCAGACCATACTTAGCGGGAGCGTCAGCGATGCCGACGTGAAAGCCGTGCTCGGTGCCGGCGACGTCACGAGTTCCACGCAGCCCGGGTCATTCGTCATCCCGACCCCTGGAAAGGTGGTCGGCACGCATCACCGCTATCGCAACGGCAACGTGACTTTCGCTTTTTCGCTGACGAAAGAACAAGGTCTGCGTAGCATCACGGCCGATTAGCCGGAGCACAGGCCCAATGTCGGCTATGGAGCAGAAGTCCGAGCGGCAGGTCATGGCCGAACACGGAAGTCGTCTCTCATATTGCCAACGGCTGCTTCGGCCGACGAATACCAGCCGTTGGCTACCGCCGTGTGGCATACGGCACCACACACCGCCGTCCCGCCAGCGCCGACTTTCCAGCGCCCTGCCCCGTCAGAGATTGTTCCGCACGTAATCCGCAAAACGCCGGTCGCGGGTGGCGATGTGCTTGCTGATGAAGGCGAGCAGTTCAGAGGCATGACCCGCAATCAAGGCCGAATCGCCACTGGCGTGGTCGGCGGCGATGCCGCGCAGGGTGTCCAGCATCTGCGCGTGGTCTTCGACGTGGTCCTCGTAATCGTCATAGCTCTTGAGGCGCATAAGTAGTTCCTCGGAGACGAAGTGCGCTTCGCTGTAGGCGATCAGGCGCTGCAGGATTTCACCGACCACGGCGGAGTCGCAATTTTCGCCGGCCGCCGTGCACAGCGCCCGCATCAGGCCCAGTTGCACCTCGTGTTCGCGGTCGGTATCGGCATTGGCCGCAGTGTTGAATTCGGTGATGCCCGGCATGTCAGTTCCCTTCGGGTGTGGTGCGTCGATTCGACAGGCGGCAAAGCTTAGCGCAAAGCGAGGAAACGGCGGCGCGACTGCGATGGCTCGCCTTTGGCGGGCTTGGCCACCGGCGCGGATTGGGGCTGCGTCAGCAGCGCGATGAGCGAGGCGCGCGCGGTCATGGTCGCCTCGTACTGCGTGGCGAACTGGCCCATCGGCGAAATCAGGGGGCAACTCTGATACTCGCCGAGTTCGCCCTCAGCGCTGCCGAGGAATGCAAAATTTCCCGCGGGAAACTTGACGAAGCGTCGCTGGTTGTCGCCCGTCGACACCCAGTTTTCGGCGGTGCCGGGAACCAGCAGCAGGCTCATGCACCAGGGTGTGACCACGACGCCGAGCCAGTGGCCCTGCCAGCGCTGGAAATCGACGGCCTCGACATTCAGTGCCGGATTGAGGATCGGCACGTCGGCCATCTGCTCGCGCTGGATGCGGAAGAAGGCCTGCTCCACCGCATCGGCCGGACTGGCTTGGTGGATGCGGAAGCTCACGCGGCGATGCCCCACTCCCTTGCGGCGTTGTCCTGCTCCATGAATTCCCGCATCAACGCCAGGGCTTGTTCGGCACGTTCGGCCTCGACGCGTTCGAAGGCGAAGCCGCCGGCCTGGATCAGCAGGTAGTCGCCGACGCAGATGTCCTCATCCATCAGCAACAGGCTGACTTCGCGCACCTGGCCGAAGCACTCCGTGACGGCCATGCTGTCGCGGACTTCCAGCACGCGCGAGGGGGCTGCGAGGCACATTTCAGGCGGCCTTCTTCATGGGCTCTACGGCATAGCCGCGCGCGCGGAGTTCGTCCGCCGCCATGGCCGCCAGCACGGGCACTTTCTCCGCCACGGTCGGCGTCATTTCCATGCCGAGTTCGAGCGAGATGAATTCGACGCCGAGGACTACGATTTCCTTCGGCATGGTGTCGAGCAGTTCCAGGCTGGCCAGCACGTCGGGCAAGGCGATCTGGTGCGGCGATAGCTTGCTGCGGAAGAACACCGGGATGTCGGCGCCGCTTATCTTCACCACCGTGCCCGGAGCCGCGCCGGTCTTGACCACGTCGAGCACGACCAGGAAATCGAGGTTGGACAGATCCTCGATCATTTCCATGCCCGAGGTGCCGCCGTCGATCGCGACGACGTTGGCCGGCAGCGTCCAGCCGCGTTCCAGCGCCTCGACCGCACGCACGCCGGCGGCCTCGTCGGTGAGGATGGTGTTGCCGATACCGAGGACGACTGCACGCATATCGAATACCTCAAAAATTGCTTCTGTTCGTCACCCCGGCGAAAGCCGGGGTCCAGCGCAGCGATGCAACTGGATTCCGGCGTTGCCACCCCGCGAAGCGGAATTCAAGGCACGCAGAGCGGCCGGAATGACGATGTTTGTACCTATACCGCTTTTACCGAAATCGCCGTATTGCTTTCCTTGTCGGTCAGATGGATCGCGCAGGCGATGCAGGGGTCGAAGGAATGCACGGTGCGCAGCACTTCCAGCGGCTTCTCCGGATCGGCGATCGGCGTGTTGAGCAAGGATGCCTCGTAGGGCCCCGGCTCGTCCTTTTCGTTGCGCGGGCAGGCGTTCCAGGTCGAGGGCACGACGCACTGGTAGTTCTTGATCTTGCCGTTGTCGATCACCACCCAGTGCGACAGCGCGCCGCGCGGCGCCTCGTGGAAGCCGACGCCCATCACCTCGCCCTTGGGGAAGGTCGGCGGGTTGAAGGTCTTGGTGTCGCCCTTGCCGATGTTGTCCACCAGCGCCTTCCACTGCCCGTCGAGCATATCCACCTGCACCGCGCAGGAGATCGCGCGCGCGGCGTGGCGGCCGATGGTGGAATGCATGGCATCGAGCCCGACCTTGGTCTTGGCCAGCGCCGAGACGGTGTCGAGCGCGGCGGTGGCGTACTTCTTGGTCGGCTCGTGGCCGGCGGCAAGCATGGTCAGCACGCGGGCCAGCGGGCCGACCTGGGCCACCTTGCCGTAGAAGGTCGGCGACTTGAGCCAGGAATACTTGGCGTCGTCCTTGAAGTCGGTGTAGTTGGGCTTGGTCTCGCCCTGGTAGGGATGCAGGGCG
>CAIZHL010000440.1 GCA_903932755.1 uncultured beta proteobacterium | reverse complement strand
TCGACGTTGATCACCTGTCCGGTGACATAGGGTGCATCGAAGACCAGGTATTTCACGGCCTGCGCGATGTCGGCGGGCGAGCCGACGCGCTTCAGCAGCGTGTGCTCGATGATAGCCGCACGATCGGCCGGGGGAAAGTCTTGCGTGCCCTGGGGCCATTCGATCGGACCCGGCGCCACCGCATTGACCCTCACCCGCGGCCCCAGCTCCAGCGCCAGCGCGCGCGTCAGCCCGAGCAGGCCGGCCTTCGCCGCGCAATACACAGGGTAGCCCTTGAGCGGACGTTCGGCGTGGATGTCGGTGATGTTCACGATGCAGCCGCCGCTGCGGTCGAGATGCGGCGCCGCCGCCTGCGACAGGAACAGCGGTGCCCTGAGGTTGGAACCCATCAGGTCGTCCCAAGCCGCCGTGTCGACAGCGCCGACTTTTGTGGCGTAGAAGGAAGACGCATTGTTTACTAGCGCATCGAGCCGGCCGAAGTGCGCGACGACAGCTTCGACCAGGCGCGGCAATGCGTCGATGTCCAGCAGGTCGGCAGCGAAGGTGGCCGCGGATTCACCGCCCTCGTCCGGACGCGCCGCGTTCAGCTCCGCGGCCAGCCTGTCCGCTTCGGCGGCCGAGCGGCGATAGTGAATTGCCACGCAGGCGCCGGCCGCGTGCAGCGCGCGTGCGATTTCCGCGCCGACGCGACGGGCGGCGCCGGTGACGAGGACGACGGGAGCGTTTTTCATGGCGCGAGTATACCGGCGAGTACCCGCGCCGCCGCGGCAAAACCGAAGCCGGCGGTGACCGCCACCGAAGAACCGTAGCCGGCGCAATTGAGCCCGGCCGTCGGATCGAGCGGAATCTCGGCCGCTACGCCCGCCACGGCGCAAAACTCGGCGCTGGCGCCACGGCGAACCTGCTCCGGCGAGAACACGCAATCGATGCCGAACTTCTTCTTCGGCTCGCGCGGAAAGCCGTAGTCCTTGCGCAGCAGCGCCCGCAGCTTGGAGGCCAGCGCATCCTGCGTGGTGCGCGCGAGGTCGATCGCTTCGATGCGCGTCGGATCGGTGCGCCCGCCGGCGCCGCCGGTGGTGACGATGCGGATGCCGGCACGGTGGCAATGGGCGATCAGCGCGGCCTTGGCGCGAACGTGGTCGATGGCGTCGATCACCGCGTCGCAGGCGGGAATCAGGGCCGGCGGGTTGCGCTCGTCGATGAATTCCTCGATCGGGGTGACATCGCAGTCCGGATTGATCGCCAGGATGCGCTCCTGCATCGCCAGCACCTTGGCCGCGCCCAGGGTCGAGCCGAGGGCGTGGACCTGGCGATTGATGTTGGATTCGGCGACATGGTCGAGGTCGATCAGGGTCAGGCGGCCGATGCCCGAACGCGCCAGCGCCTCCGCCGCCCAGGACCCGACGCCGCCGATGCCCACCACCACCACATGCGCCGCCGCGGCGCGCGCCAATGCACCGGCGCCGTAGAGGCGCTCGAGGCCGCCAAAGCGGCGTTCATGATTCGGGGCGGAGGACATACAGCGTTCCAATCGAAGTCGGCAACCGGATCCGCAAACGATTGCGGGGGTTCCGAAGAACCCCCGCAGCTATCCTGGTGGCCAGGGACAGAATCGAACTGTCGACACACGGATTTTCAATCCGTTGCTCTACCAACTGAGCTACCTGGCCGGAAAGGGGGCGAATTATAGGCGCTGGGGCTTGCGTCGTCAAAGGCCCTTGCTTATCCTGCACCGCCCTTGCGTCTGACTGCTTGCTTACGCGGGGCGTAAGACCCGCGTAAGAGCGGGTCTCTAACATGTTGTGCTGCAAAACAAGCAATTGCCATTTAAACAATCCCTTCCAACCTCCGGAGGAAACCATGAAAGACGAAGACATCGTCGCACGGATTGAAAAAAATCCGAAGTTTCTGAAATTTGTCAGCACCCGCAACAACTACTCGATCATCATGACCCTGGCCATGATGGTTGTCTATTTCGGCTACATCCTGCTGGTCGCCTTCAACAAGCAGTTTCTGGCAACCAAGATCAGTGCCGGTGCAGTGACCTCGATCGGCATCCCTCTGGGCGTCGGCGTTCTCGTTTTCACCATCGTTCTGACTGCGATCTATGTTCGCCGTGCCAACACCGAGTTCGACGCGATGAAGGACGAAATCATCAAGGAGGCCTCCAAGTGATCAAGCTCAAGCATTTTCTCGGCGGCATCGCCGCCCTGTCGGTAGCCGGTGTTGCACTGGCAGCTGGTGCCGACCTCGGCCAAGCGCAGAAGCAGGCCACCAACTGGACCGCCATCGTGATGTTCGGCATTTTCGTCGCCATCACGCTGTGGATCACCAAGTGGGCCGCAGGCAAGACCAAGACCGCAGCCGACTTCTACACCGCCGGCGGCGGCATCACCGGTTTCCAGAACGGCCTCGCGATCGCCGGCGACTACATGTCGGCGGCGTCCTTCCTGGGTATTTCGGGCCTGGTGTTCGGTTCCGGCTTCGACGGCCTGATCTTCTCGATCGGCTGGCTGGTCGGCTGGCCGGTGATCACCTTCCTGATGGC
>CAIZHL010000439.1 GCA_903932755.1 uncultured beta proteobacterium | reverse complement strand
TCATGGCCAGGGTCATGAAAACCAGGACGAATCCCGCTGCAGCGGCATTGAGAGTAAATGCCGCCTCGGGGCGCGAGGTCCAGTTGAACATCTGGATCGGCATCACCGTAAAGGGGGCGAAGATCCAGTCGAACATCCCCGCCGGCGGATCGCCGGCGAAGGGCGCGGTCGGCAGGAAGGCAATGAGGGTCAGGGCGCCGATGGTGATGATCGGCGCCGTCTCGCCGATGGCGCGCGCCATGCCGATGATCACGCCGGTGAGGATGCCTGCGCTCGAATACGGCAGGATGTGGTCGCTCACCGTCTGCCAGGTGGTTGCGCCGCAGGCATAGGAACCCTCGTGAATCGATTGCGGAATGGCGCGGATCGCCTCGCGCGTGGCGACGATGATCACCGGCAGGATCAAGAGCGCCAGGGTCAGGCCGGCGGTGAGAATGCTCTGGCCGAAGCCGAAGTAATAGACGAAGAGGCCCAGCGCCAGCAAGCCGTAGACGATGGACGGGATGCCGGCCAGGTTGCTGATGTTGATCTCGATGATGTCGGTCATCCAGTTCTTCGGCGCGTACTCTTCGAGATAGACACCGGCGGCGACGCCCAGCGGCACCGCCGACAACGCGGTCACCATCATCACCAGCACGGTGCCGACCCAGGCCGAGAGGATGCCGGCATTTTCCGCCCGGCGCGACGGGAAGGAGGTGAAGAACTCGTAGCTCAGGCGCGGCACACCCTGGATCGCCATGTCGACGAAGAGAACGACAAACGTGAGAATCCCCACCATCAGCGACAGGATGCCGAGCACGGAAAAGAACAGGTCCCAGCAGGCGCCAGTTCATTTCGTAGAGGTCGGACACCCCGCCCACGTCGAAGGTCCGCCGGTGATCCCCGATGCGGACCTCGACCGACTTCACCTTCGCGGCCTCGTCGCTGTCGGGCGTGACCATGAGGTCGGGAACGGCGTTTTCGGCCCCGCGAAGGGCGCCGATCAGCAACGCTGCAGGCTTCACGCGCTGGGGCACGACGTAGTTGGTACGGATGAAGCCGACACACCGGGTCAGCAGGCGAAGACGCGACAGGTCGACGGCGCGACGTTCGCCGGCCTCGGCCGACGGGCTGCCCAGGGTTTCCAGGAGGGGCGAATGCGCGCCCAGGTCGGCCGTCGTGACGACCCACCCGACCAGAAGTGCGGAAGCCGCAACCACGAACAGGCGCAACGCCCGCCGCAGCCCACCGTCCCCCCCGCCGCTATCTGCCAGACGACGCATCGCCACAGGGTACCTCAGAAGGTCCGTACCCGCAAGCCGCAGGCGGGGGAGCGTCCAGTTCCAACCATCTGCGGCCGTGAAGACCGGGGGAATGTCGGGCGATGCGATCGGCAGGTCGATTCGGGGGTGTTCAAGGGCGTTGCATCGCTTCCCGGAACCGGTAAGATAACGGCGACCTTGCTTCACCACTCCAGTTCTTGAGGTATGGAATGCGTAAAACGGCGTTGTTCGCAGGGATTCTGGCAATCGTCATGGTGGCATGCGGCGGCGGCGGCACGTCCGGCAGCCCCGATGCGCTGGGGCCGGACTACGGCGACGGCGTCGGCTACAGCATCGAAACCCAGGTTTCGTCCGACGCGGTCGAATCGGGCGCCCCGGTCACGGTCACCTGCACCGTCACCGGACCGTCCGGCACCGTCGCGGTCGGGACCCAGATCACCGTCACCCCGTCCGAAGGCGCGACCGTGGCCGACGGTACGGTGACGTTCACGAAGGCCGGCGACTACCAGGTCGCCTGCGAAGCCGCCGAAATCCCTGTCGTCGATGC
>CAIZHL010000438.1 GCA_903932755.1 uncultured beta proteobacterium | reverse complement strand
GTGCAAAGTCGTTCTCGCGCGTCAGGGGCGCCGCGCGGTTCCAAGGGCAGACCAGCTGGCAGTCGTCGCAGCCGTAGATGCGGTTGCCCAGCTGTGGCCGCAAGGGCTCGGGGATGCTGCCCTTGAGTTCGATCGTGAGGTAGGAAATGCACAGGCGCGCGTCGAGCCGCCAAGGGGAGACGATGGCCCGGGTCGGGCAGGCGTCGAGGCAGGCGATGCATGTACCGCAGTGGTCGGTGACCGGGGCATCGGGCGGCAGGTCGAGGTCGGTAAAGATCTCGCCGAGGAAGAACCAGGACCCTGCCTCGCGCTCGAGCAGCAGCGTGTGCTTGCCGCGCCAGCCCAGCCCGCTGTTCTGCGCCAGACCGACTTCCATGACCGGTGCCGAATCCGTGAACACCCGGTAGGCAAATTCCCCGAGTTCCGCAGTGATTCGATCGGCAAGCTGCTGCAGGCGGTTGCGCAAAAGCTTGTGATAGTCGCGGCCCAGCGCGTAGCGTGAAATGAAGGCGCGCCCGCCATCGGCGAGCGCGGCTGCAGAGTCGGCGCTGGCGGGACGGTAATTCATGCGGGCGGTGATGATGCTGCGGGTGCCCGGCAGCAGTTCCTCCGGCAGCGCGCGCTTGTTGCCGCGGGTGGTCGTGTGCGCCGCCATATAATCCATCTCGCCGTGGCAGCCCGCCGCCAGCCAAGCGGCCAGATTTCGTTCGGCGTCGTCCATTCGGGTTCCGGAAAAGCCGATCGCGTCGAAGCCGAGTTCCGCGCCCCAATGCCGTATCTTGTCCTTCAGTCCAGCCGGATTCTTTTCGTACTCATGCATGCCGACCATCTTACGTTAGCCCTGCCCGACGAGGCTGCCACGCTGGCGCTGGGCGCCGCGCTGGCCGCCAATCTGACGCCGGGCATGACGATCTGGCTCGAAGGCGACCTCGGCGCCGGCAAGACCACTCTGGTGCGCGGACTGTTGCGCGCGGCCGGAGAGACGGGTCCGGTGAAAAGCCCCACCTACACACTGGTTGAAGTTCACGTGGTTTCTGGATTACACTTCTATCACTTTGATTTCTATAGATTCAATCAGGCGGAAGAATATCTCGATGCGGGGCTCGACGAATATTTTTCAGAAAGCGGAATTTGTCTGGTCGAATGGCCCGACAAGGCCGCACCGTACCTGCCTGCCGCTGCTATGCGGATTGAATTGCGTGCGGCGCCGAATGCAGGCGGCGAAGGGCGCACGGCGTACATCACCGCCGTTGGCGCAAGGGGACGGACATGCCTCGCCGGCGTGACATCCTCAAGTTCGCTGCGGCCAGCCTGACGCTGCTGGTCTCGAAAGTTTCCGCCGGCGCCACGGCGATCGGCAGCATTCTCGCCGTGCGTGTCTGGCCTGCGCGCGACTACACCCGGGTCACGCTCGAACACGATCAGCCGATCCGTTACTCCCACCTGCTGGTGAAGGACCCCGAGCGGCTGGTGGTCGATCTGGAAGGCGTCGAGTTCAACTCCGTGCTGCAGATGCTGCCTTCGAAGATTCTCGATTCCGATCCCTACATCAAGCTGATCCGCGCCGGCCGCAACAAGCCGGGCGTGGTACGACTGGTCGTCGAACTCAAGGGCGAAATCAAGCCGCAGGTGTTTTCGCTGCAGCCGGTCGGCGAATACGGCCATCGCCTGGTGCTCGACCTGTATCCGCTGGAACCTGTCGATCCGCTCATGGCACTGCTGGAAAAAAACAGCGAGCAGCCGCTGAAGACCGAATCCACGCTCGGCAATCACGGCAAGCCTGAAGGCAAGCCGGCCGAACAGCCTGGCGACAAGCCGGAGAAGCGTCCAGAGATCGCGCGCCTCATCACCATCGTGCTCGACCCCGGACATGGCGGCGAAGACCCGGGTGCGATCGGGCGCGGCGGCAGCTATGAAAAGAACGTGACGCTGTCGGTGGCGCGCCGGCTCAAGGAAAAGATCGATGCGACGCCCAACATGCGTTCGGTGCTGACGCGCGACGGCGACTTTTTCATCCCGCTGCAAAGCCGGGTGCAGAAGGCGCGCCGGGTGCAGGCCGATCTCTTCGTTTCGGTGCATGCCGACGCCTTCATCAAGCCGACGGCGCGCGGTTCCAGCGTCTTCGTCCTGTCGGAAAACGGCGCATCGAGCTCGGCCGCGCGCTGGCTGGCGAACAAGGAAAATTCGGCCGACCTGGTCGGCGGCGTGAACATCGGCGTCAAGGATCCGTATCTGGCACGCACCCTGCTGGACCTGTCGCAGACCGCGACCATCAATGACAGCCTCAAGCTGGGCAAGGACGTACTGGGTGAAAGAT
>CAIZHL010000437.1 GCA_903932755.1 uncultured beta proteobacterium | reverse complement strand
CTCGGTTTGCGGTTGGTCAGCCAGGCATGGCGCAAGGTGTAGTCCTTGGGATGGAAGCCCCAGACCCAGGGTGCATCGTGGCGCAGGATGTCCGTCATGCGGTTGATCAGTTCCTGCCGCGGCGCGCCGTTCTCCATCGCCTTGACCTGCTCGAAAAGACGGTCGTACTCGGGGTTCCGGTAGTTCGCCGCGTTCTCGCCGGATTCCTTCACTTTGCCCTGCTTGCCGTGCAGCAGGAACAGGAAATTCTCCGGATCGGGATAATCCGCGTTCCATCCGAAATAGAAGAGCTGTACAGCACCCTTGCGCACCTTTTCCTGGAAGCGGTTGTAGTCGGTGCTGCGCACCACCAGCTGTGCATCGATCTTCGCAAACTGCTTGTTAAGCCAGTCAATCCGCGCCTTGGCGCCGACGCCGGTGGCCGTCGTGTCGAGATTGATCACCAGCGGTTCGCCGGTTTTCGCATTCCGCCCGTTGGGCCAACCGGCTTCGGCCAGCAGGCGTTTGGCTTCGGCGATGGGCTTGCGCCGCGGATGGCCATCGACCCAGTCGTACATGTGTGGATTGATGCCCTCGGCGCCCTCGCGGTGACCGAAAATGCCCGGCGGGATCGGCCCCTGGGCGGCGACGCCGCGACCGTTCTGGAAAATCGAAATGAACTCTTCCTGGTCGATCGCCAGCGAAATCGCCTGACGCAGCTTGCGCGTATTCTCCGCGGTCTTCGGGTCGGCTCCGCCCACCTGCGGATCCAGCCAGTTGAAGCCCATGTAGAACGTCGAGGTCGCCACCGAGGTAGTCAGCACGATGCCCTGCGCGCGCATGTCGTCTGACAGGGTGATCTCGCCCGCCGTGACTTGCACGGCCTGATCGAAGGCGTCCGACGAAATTCCGGACGCATCGTAGTAGCCCTGCAGGAACTTGTTCCAGTAAGGGATCTGCTCCTTCTCGCGGGTGAACACCACCTTGTCGATGAAGGGCAGCGCCTGACCGCAATCCTTGAGCAGACCGGCATCCCCGTCCTCCGCTTCACCCTCGCAGGGATAGCTTTCCTGGCGAAAATTCGGGTTCCGCTCCAGCACCATGCGCGCATTCGGATTGTTCTCGGTCAGCATGTAGGGACCGGTGCCGACCGGATACCAGTCGAGCGTCAGGTTCTTCTCGGCCATCCCGGGCTGGCTGTGAAATTTATCGGCCTCCCACGGCATCGGCGCAAAGAATGGCATCGCCAGCCAGTAGAGGAACTGCGGATACTTGCCCTTGACGCGGATGCGGTAGCGATAGCGGTCGATCGCCTCGACGCCCTCGAGGCGGTGCTGGCGCAGGTCGATCCATGCTTGGTCCTTCTCCGCCTTCAGGCGCTTGCCAATGTCGCCGAGGCCGACGATGTACTCCTCCATCAGGCCGAAGATCGGCGAATGCAATCGCGGGTGGGCCAGCCGCTTGATGCCATAGACGTAGTCCTCGGCGGTCAGTTCCCGGCTGTCGCGCCCGGCGAAATCACCGAGGACATTGACGGCGGCAAGTTGCGCCGCGCTAAGGGCGTGATAGGCGTAATCGCCGCCCTCGCCGCGGGCAAAAGCCGGATGCGGCTGATAGCGTATGCCCGGCTTGATCGTGATCACATAGTCGGTGAAGGCGATCTTCGCCGGATCGGCATTGTCCGCAAGGACGCGCCCCTGGCCGTCCAGGTAGCGCGGCTGCGGCACCGCGTCGGCTGTCGCGGCGACCAGCGCATAGGGCCGCTTCAGGTAGTGATATTGCAGCGGCGGCTCGTAGATCTGGGCCGTGAAGGTGATTTCGTCCTCGCTGTAGGACTGCACCGGGTCGAGATGTTTCGGCCGGTCAGTGAACGCGCTGTAAAGGATGTTCCGGCCCCGATCCGCCGCCGGATAAGGGTCGTTCCATGCGCTGCCGCAGGCCGTCAGCAGCAGCGCATATAGACAGGCGATCAAACTACGCATGACGGCGAGTTTAGCCGATCCGTTATAATCCGCCGTCTGCTTCAACCAAGGAATAGCGATGGGATTTCTCGCTGGCAAACGCATTCTTATCACCGGTCTGATCTCGAACCGCTCGATCGCCTACGGCATCGCCAAGGCCTGCCATCGTGAAGGCGCCGAACTCGCTTTCACCTACCAGAATGAGCGCTTCAAGGATCGCATCGCCAAATATGCCGACGAGTTCGGCTCGACCGCCATCTATCCCTGCGACGTCTCCCAGGATGCCGAAATCGAAGCGGTGTTCGCCGAACTGGCAAAGCGCTGGGACGGCCTCGACGGCCTCGTGCATTCGATCGCCTTCGCCCCCAATGAAGCAATCGAAGGCGACTTTCTGGAAGGCATCTCGCGCGAGTCCTTCCGCATCGCGCACGACGTGTCGTCCTACAGCTTCCCCGCCCTGGCCAAGGGCGCCCGCCCGCTGCTGCTGAAGGGCAGCAATCCTTCCGTCCTGGCGCTGACCTATCTCGGCGCCGTGCGCACCATGCCCAACTACAACACCATGGGCCTGGCCAAGGCCAGTCTCGAAGCGGCGACGCGCTATCTGGCCTTCTGCCTCGGGCCGCAGGGCATCCGCGCCAATGCGCTGTCGGCAGGTCCGATCAAGACGCTGGCGGCATCCGGCATCGGCAGTTTCGGCAAGCTGCTGGCCTACAACGCCCATCATGCCCCGCTGCGGCGCAACGTGACCATCGATGAAGTCGGCAACGCCGCGGCATTCCTCCTGTCCGATCTCGCCAGCGGCGTCACCGGCGAAATTCTTTACGTCGATGGCGGCACGCACACCACCGCCATGGGCAACGCCGATCCGCTGCCGGGCTGACGCACCCTGCTGTCGGGCAGTACACAAACAACAAGGCCCCGCAATGCGGGGCCTTGTTGTTTGT
>CAIZHL010000436.1 GCA_903932755.1 uncultured beta proteobacterium | reverse complement strand
GTGTTCGACAAGCCGGCATTCGCCGCCCTGGCCGCGCAGGCCAAGG
This sequence comes from uncultured beta proteobacterium, assembly GCA_903932755.1. Taxonomy (GTDB): domain Bacteria; phylum Pseudomonadota; class Gammaproteobacteria; order Burkholderiales; family Rhodocyclaceae; genus Sulfuritalea. The sequence continues at coordinate 4,353 of CAIZHL010000436.1, read as the reverse complement.
CCAAGCTGACGGCCTGAGTCCCGCTGTACCCGGAGAAGGAGGCCCAGTTTGTTGGGGCCTCCTTTTTTACTCCCGCTTCTTCTTTCCGATCAATGGACAATCTGGATCAACTCGTAGCGTCAGCGGCAGCCGACTTTGCGGCCGCCACCGAACCGGCCAAGCTCGAGGACGCCAAGGCGCGCTACCTCGGCAAGGAGGGCTCGCTGACGGCCTTGCTCAAGGGACTGGGCAAACTTCCCGCCGAAGAGCGCAAGACGGCCGGTGCCGCAATCAACGTCGCCAAGGAACGCATAGAGTCGGCGCTGACGGCACGGCGCGATGCGCTCAGGAACGCGGAACTCGAAGCCCAGTTGGCCACCGAGGCGCTCGATGTCACGCTGCCCGGACGCGGCTTGCCGCGCGGTGGCCTGCATCCGGTGAGCATCAGCCTCGATCGCATCGAGCAGCTGTTCCGCTCCATCGGATTCGAGGTTGCCGACGGTCCCGAGATCGAAACCGACTGGCACAACTTCACCGCGCTCAATACACCCGAGAACCACCCGGCGCGGTCGATGCACGACACGTTTTATCTGCTCGGCGAAGACGGCAAGGTGCATGACGATGTGCTCTTGCGCACCCATACCAGCCCGGTGCAGATCCGCGCCATGCTGGCGCATACCGAACGCTATCGTGACGCGGAAACGATGCCGGAGCTGCGGGTGATCTGCCCGGGGCGCGTCTATCGCGTCGATTCGGACGCCACGCATTCGCCGATGTTCCATCAGGTCGAAGGCCTCTGGGTCGGCGAGAAGGTCAGCTTTGCCGACCTCAAGGGCGTGGTCGCCGATTTCCTGCGCCGCTTCTTCGAGTCGGAAGACATGAAGGTGCGCTTCCGCCCGTCCTTCTTTCCTTTCACCGAGCCTTCGGCCGAAATCGACGTCGCCTTCATGAGCGGTTCGCTCGAAGGCCGCTGGCTGGAGATCGCCGGCTGCGGCATGGTTCATCCCAATGTCCTGCGCTGCGGCGGCTTCGATCCGGAAAAATACACCGGCTTTGCCTTCGGCATGGGGCCGGACCGCCTGACCATGCTGCGTTACGGCATCAACGACCTGCGCCTGTTCTTTGAAGGCGACCTGCGTTTCCTTTCGCAATTCCGCTGATCATGCAATTTTCCGAATCCTGGCTGCGCAGCCTGTGCAATCCCGCGCTCTCTAACGAAGAGCTATGCCACCTGTTGACCATGGCCGGCCTCGAGGTCGAGGAAAACGAGCCTGTCGCGCCCGAGTTCGCCGGCGTCGTCGTGGCCCACGTGCTGAGCGTCGAGAAGCATCCCGACGCCGACAAGCTCAAGCTCTGCTCGGTCGATGTCGGCGACGCGGCGCCCTTGCATATTGTCTGCGGCGCGCCGAATGTTGCCGCCGGCATGAAGGTGCCCTGTGCCCGTGTCGGTGCAAAGCTTCCCGGCATCGAGATCAAACGGGCCAAGGTGCGCGGGATCGAAAGCCACGGCATGCTCTGCTCGGCGCGCGAACTCGGCCTCTCGGAGGATCACGGCGGCCTGCTGCCGCTGGCGGCCGATGCCGTTGTCGGCGAAGACATTCGCAAGCACCTGGATCTGGACGACCGCAAGATCACCATCAAGCTCACCCCGAATCGCGCCGATTGTCTGTCCGTGCTGGGCGTTGCGCGTGAGTTGTCCGCCCTCACCGGAGTACCGTTGAGCGTCCCGGAAATTGCGCCGGTGGCAGCGGTGATCGACGACAGACGTGCGATCCAGCTCGACGCGCCGGCATCCTGCTCGCGCTACTGCGGGCGCATCGTGCGGGGCGTCAATGCCAATGTGCCGACACCGGAATGGATGAAGCGCCGCATCGAGCGCAGCGGCATCCGCTCGATCTCCTTCCTGGTCGATGTCACCAACTACGTGATGCTGGAAATCGGCCAGCCGCTGCATGCCTTTGACGATGCCGAACTCGCCGGCGCGATCCACGTGCGCCTGCCGACGCCCGGTGAAAAGCTGCTGCTGCTCAACGAGCAAACCGTGACGCCGACGGCTGATACCGCGCTGATCGCCGACGATGAAAAGCCGCTGGCCATGGCCGGCGTCATGGGCGGCGAGCATTCCGGAATTTCGGATGCGACGCGCGATCTTTTCCTTGAGAGTGCCTTCTTCCCGCCACTGGCGATCGCCGGCAAAGCGCGCGCGCTGGGCTTCTCGTCGGATGCCTCGCACCGCTACGAGCGCGGTGTCGACTTCGAACTGCAACGTCGTGCCATCGAGCGCGCCACGCAACTCATTCTTGAAAATTGCGGTGGCCAGCCCGGACCGATCGTCGAGGCGGTGGCGCCCGATCACTTGCCGCAGCGCCTGCCGGTGACGCTGCGCTCCGCGCGTGCCGCCCGGGTGCTGGGTATCGCGCTGCCCGATGAACGCATCGAGGCCATGCTGAAAAGCTTGGGCTTGCAGGTGGAGCGCGTCGCCGAGGGCTTCCGTGTCACACCGCCGAGCTTCCGCTTCGACATCGAAATCGAGGAAGACCTGATCGAGGAAATCGCCCGCATCCACGGCTATGACAACATCCCTTCGCTGCCGCCGGTGGCTCGTATGGCGATGATGCCGGCCAGCGAATCGAAAAAGTCGGCGATGGCGCTACGGCGACAGGTAGCCGCGCGCGACTACCACGAGGTCGTCACCTACAGTTTCGTCGAAGCGGCGTGGGAAGCCGATTTCGCGGCTAATACCTCGCCGATTGTGCTGGCCAATCCGATCGCAAGCCAGATGGGCGTGATGCGTTCGACGCTGGTTGGCGGCCTCGTCGCTGCATTGGCGACAAATCGCAAGCGCCAGATCGAGCGTGTTCGCGTATTCGAGATCGGGCGTTGCTTCCGCCGTGAAGCGGGGGCCGGTCCGGTCGATGGTTTCGCGCAGCCCTTGCGCCTTGGCGGCCTCGCCGCGGGCCCGGCTCAACCAGAACAATGGGGAGCGCCCACGCGGCGTGTGGATTTTTACGACGTGAAGGCCGACGTCGAGGCCTTGTTCGCACCCCGCCGACTGGAGTTTTCCAAGGCCGCGCATCCGGCCCTGCACCCCGGACGCTGCGCAGAGCTAAGGCTGGATGGCGCCGCGGTTGGCGTAATCGGCGAACTGCATCCGCGCTGGGTGCAGAAGTACCAGTTGGGTACCGCCCCCGTGCTTTTTGAGATCGAATTGCCGGCCTTGCTGGCCACGCCATTCCCGGCGTATGTCGAGGTCTCGCGTTTTCCAGCGGTGGTGCGCGATCTGGCGTTAGTGGTGCCGCAAAGTCAGGCTCTGGCGCCACTTCTTGCCGGGTTGAAGGCATCGGCGCCGGACATCGTGCGCGATGTGGCTTTATTCGATGTGTATCAGGGCAAGGGGCTCGCTGAAAGCGAAAAAAGCCTTGCCTTCCGGATAGTTATGCAAGATACTCAACGGACTCTCGAGGATGCGGAAGTGGATGCGGTGATTGCCGATCTGCTGGCAGTTGCCGGTCGCGATTTCGGTGCGTCCTTGCGGGGATAAGAGGGGGCGGAACATAAAATGACATTGACCAAGGCGGAACTCGCCGACCTGCTGTTCGAAAAAGTGGGCCTCAACAAACGTGAGGCAAAGGACATGGTCGAGGCCTTTTTCGACGAAGTGCGACTTGCGCTGGAAAAGGGCGACAGCGTGAAGCTGTCCGGCTTCGGCAATTTCCAGTTGCGCGAAAAGCCGCAGCGGCCCGGGCGCAACCCCAAGACCGGCGAGGAAATACCGATTACCGCCCGTCGCGTCGTCACCTTCCACGCCAGCCAGAAGCTAAAGGCTGCGGTCGAGGCCTTCCCGCGTGGCAGCAGCCAGCAATAGTCGGGACGAGTTGCCGTCGATCCCGGCCAAGCGCTACTTCACCATCGGTGAAGTCAGCGAGTTGTGCGGCGTCAAACCGCATGTGCTGCGCTACTGGGAGCAGGAATTCACGCAGTTGCGGCCCGTTAAAAGACGCGGCAACCGCCGCTATTACCAACATCATGAAGTCCTCCTGGTACGGCGCATCCGTGAACTGCTTTATCAGGAAGGCTTCACCATCAGCGGCGCGCGCAATCGTCTCGAGGACGGTCCAGGCAAGATGAACGATCCTGCCGAGCCGCTGGTGGCGGCAAGTGGCTCGGCGGTGTCTTTGCGTGCCGAACTCGCAGCGATCGTAGAACTCCTGCGCACGAACTGACAGTTGTTCGTTCGGCCGATTTCCTTGTGCGCAAAGCGGTCGCGCCCGTTTCCTTTGTTATAATTCGCGGCGTCGGGGCGTGGCGCAGCCTGGTAGCGCACTTGCATGGGGTGCAAGGGGTCGCGAGTTCGAATCCCGCCGCCCCGACCAG
>CAIZHL010000435.1 GCA_903932755.1 uncultured beta proteobacterium | reverse complement strand
GCGTTGAGACCGCTTAAACCTTGCTGAAAGCCCATGTTCTTCTCCCGCTCAAAAAATTTGTTTGACGTCGTTCATTGTTGCCAGGCCAAGCTGCCCGAGGTCGAGCGTGACGCCTTGGCTGCTGCGATTAACGCTGACCACTCCGGCAAGCTCCAGCGGCGACACATCCACCTTTTCGCCGCCACGCTTGGCGGCAATCGCCATGCTGTAGTTGCCGTTCGCTGCCTGTGCGCCCAAGTCGGTCTTGCCGTCCCAGGCAAAATTGTGCACGCCAGCGTCGAGCGCGCCGAGTTCAATGGTCTTGACTGGCAAGCCGTTGGAATCCTTGATGGTCAGCACCACCTGGTCCGCCGCAGCCGCCAGTTCCATGCCGCCCACCGCGCCGCTGCCGGTCAGTTTGAGTCCGCTGCCGGCCACCATCACCTGGCGTCCTACCAGCGCAGCCGCTTGCATGGCTTCGGCATCGACGGTGCTCGACAGCAGCTTCTGCAAGGTTGCATTCAATTTCTCGATGCCATCGACGGTGCTGATCTGCGCCAGTTGCGAAGTCATCTGGGCGTTGTCCATCGGGTTCAGCGGATCCTGGTTCTTGAGCTGGGTCGTCAGCAGTTTCAGGAAGCGATCCTGCGCCTCGTTGATGACGCTCTTGGCCTTCGTGCTTGCGGTGCCATTGACCGAATCGATCAGCGTCTGGGCAGCGCCTGAGACCCCTGCAGTTGCGGTTGATATCATGCCATCCTCACTTGGTTGTTGTCCTACTGACCGATAGTCAGCGTCTTTTGCATCAGGGACTTGGCGGTGTTCAGCACCTCAACGTTGTTCTGGTAAGAACGCGATGCGGAAATCATATTTACCATCTCGTCAACAACGTTCACATTCGGCATCGCGACATAGCCCTGCTCGTTCGCCGCCGGGTTCGACGGGTCGTACTGCATGCGAAGCGGAGCGGTACTTTCAACAACTCGCGTAACCCGCACGCCGATTCCACCGCCTTCGACGGGCGTCGCCTTGAATACCACCTGCTTGGCTCGATACGGCTGGCCATCGGCCCCGACCACGCTGTCCGCATTGGCCAGGTTGCTTGCAACCGCATTGAGACGGGCCGACTGCGCGGTGAGCGCGGAACCGGCAATCGAAAAGACGTTCAGGAGACTCATGATCTTATTGGCTCATCGCCAACTGCAAGGACTTGAAATCGCTGCTGATGAAGGCCATGGCGGCCTCGAGACGCAATGCATTCGCGGCGAAAGCGCTGCGCTCGACATCCATATTCACGGTGTTGCCGTCGATGCTGGGCTGAAATTCCGTGCGGTACTTGATGGCGCCGGCGAAGGACGGACCGGCCGCGCCTCCCAGATGCCGCGGCGAGGTTGCCATCATGCCGACATCGCCACTCCGACGCCCGGCAAGCGCGGCACCCAGCGCATCCTTGAAGTCGATGTCGCGTGCCTTGAAGTGTGGCGTATCGGCATTGGCGATATTGGAAGCCAGAAGTTCCTGCCGGTAGGTCAGCACGCCGAGTGCGGCGCGCTGGACTGCGATTTGGTGGTCAATCCTGTCGATCATGATATCGGTCGAAAAATGCTCAAGTAGGCTGTATGGCTTGTTCTATGCAGCATCCATGCCATGTACCGATAACCCCCTGCCAGCCGTGATTTCAGCATTCCAGCAGGCATCCGCGGCAAGAGTCGACCCATCTTGGCAACCGGATGGCAACGAGACGGCAAAAGTTGCCGCCCGGCGCAAAATGCCTCCCGGAAACTTTTCAATGCATCCGCGTCACGGACATCGTGCTGTATTCTTCACCCATGCACATGCCTGTTGCCACCCTTGTCTCCGCCTGTCTATTGCTGATCGTTTTGCTCGGGGGCTCAGCGCGGGCGGCCGACGCGGGACCGATCCAGCAAGCCGTCGCGGAGTTCCTGCAAGTCCAGAACAAGGGATTGCCGGGCAAGGCGCATTCCACCATCGGCACCTTCAATGCAACCAGCCTGGCGGCCGGTTGCAGGAATATCGATGTGTCGATGGATGCCACCGCTCGACCGTGGGGGCGCACTCATGTCAAGGTTCGGTGCGCCGAAGGCGCCACATGGAGCCTGTACGTCCCGGTTCAAATTCATGTCGCCGTCGACTATCTGGTCAGCGCCCGCCCCCTGCGGGCCGGGCAATTGATCGCCGAGGCTGACATCACCCGCCGCGAAGGTGACTTGGCCGAGTTGCCGGCGGACGTATTGATGGATCCGGCGCAGGCGCTGGGCCAGTCCGCCAATGTGTCTCTCCCCGCCAATCGACCGCTGCGCGCCACCATGCTGAATCAGCCCCTGGTGGTAAGGCAGGGCCAGAACGTAAAAGTAGTCGCTACCGGAACGGGCTTTCAGGTCTCCAGCGAGGGGCGTGCGCTGAACAACGCCGCGTCGGGCCAGGTTGTGCAGGTACGCATATCCTCGGGAGAAGTCGTCAGGGGCGTCTCGCGTCGCGATGGCACGGTCGGAGTCGCCAATTGAGTACCGGTTTGAAGCTACGGAATCACCCGTGCTACGGCTCTGAGCTTTCCCGGAATTTTAAGGAACAATTCTTAACTAAATGCTAAAGTTTGGCCGTTGCCGACCGTTAAGGCGGTTAAGCTCAAAACCATTGTGGTGCATTCCATGAAGATCAATTCCTCGCTACCCTCGCCCGCCGCGCCCCTGAAAGCCCGCAATGCGGCGCCATCAAATACCGCGGCGACTCCGGCCCCTTCGGCCGCAGGCGATGCATCGGTATCCTCGCACCTGAAGCAAACACCGGCACTGGGCGCCGCTGCGGCCCCCTTCGATAGTCAGCGTGTCTCGGAAATCCGGCAGGCCATTACCGAGGGCCATTTCAAGATCGATGCCGAAAAAATTGCCAGCCGCCTGATTGATGATGTGCGCGACCAGTTGGCGAAAGACCGGCCGATCCCCTGAAAAGCTCATCGCCTTGACTACAATCGACGCGCTCCTGGAACAGACGATTGCGGACCTGAAACGTTTCATTGCCGTCATCGCCAGCGAGCGGAGTTCGCTCGTATCCGGAAACATTGATCAGCTGCCAGCCATCGCCGAAAGCAAGTCTGCGTTGGCGACACGTATCGCCAGCCTCGAAGCGCAGCGCGATGCTGCACTCGGCGCCGCCGGCTTCGATGCCGGCAGGACAGGCATGGATGCCTGGCTGGCCTCCAACCCGGCACCCTCGTCCATGTCCCGACGAAATACCTGGAAGCTTCACCTTGATCTGGCGGCCGAAGCCAGGCGCGAAAACGAGATCAACGGCAAGTTGATTGCAGCGGGCCTCCAGCAGAATCAGCAGGCACTTGCCGCACTCCTGGGAGAAGAAGGGAATGCCGGAACGTATGGTGCCGACGGTCAGCGCAAAGCCGGATCCGGTCGGCGCCCTCTGGGCAGTGCCTGAAGATTGCCGGACCGCAGTTCCTTCCCGCTTTTTTACTCCGCTAGCGGCACTTCCACCTTCTGGTCCGTGGCGCGCGACTCGATCGTGATGGCCACGCGACGATTTCTTTGCCGTCCTTCTGCAGTGGCATTGTCCGCGACCGGTCGCTGATCCGCGTAGCCTGTTGCCGTCAGGCGCCGCGGATCCACCGCGGTATCGATAAACAACCTCACCACGCTGGCCGCCCGCGCAGCGGAGAGTTCCCAGTTTGTTGGAAACTGCGGCGTGCTGATGCGGATATTGTCCGTATGTCCCTCAACGACGATCGGGAAGTCGGTTGCCGCCAGAACCCGGCCCACGGTGCCCAGAGCGCGCACCGCCCCCAGATCGAGCCGCGCCTCGCCCGGAGCGAACAGGACGCTGGCATTGATATCCACGGTAATGGCCAGGGCTCCCTCGGTGACCCTGACCTTGCCCTCCGCCATCAACGGCGCCAATGCCTGATTGATGTCCCTTGCCAGGCTGCGCAAGTGTTCCTTCTTCAGCGGTTGGGCTTCCTCGGTCTTGATCCGGGCCGGATTGCGCCGCATCGGAATCGCCAGCGGCGCAGGATCGCCAGGACCCACCACCGAAACCGCCCCGGAGGTCGCTCCCGGCACGCTGCGAAATGCGAATACGATGGAATCGGACATCACGCGGTACTTGCCCTCGCTAACCGAAGAATGGCGTACATCACCACGAAAAAGGCAAACAGCAGGGTGATGAAATCTGCGTACGATACCAGCCAGCGATCATGATTTATCGGCTCGTCCGACTCGCGGCGACGGCGGCGGCGCTTATAGAGTGCCATCGACAAAATAGCCTTTCAGGCGGCCTTCGATGATGTGTGGATTATCGCCGTTGCCGATCCCGGCGAGTCCGTCCACCAGCATCTCGCGCAAGGTAACGATGCGTACAATATGCGTAAGCAATTTCTTGGCGACAGGCAGAAAAATCAGGTTGGCCGCGCCGACGCCATAAATGGTCGCGACGAAAGCCACGGCGATGCCGCCGCCCAGCCTGGACGGGTCGGACAGGTTTTCCATGACATGAATCAGGCCCATTACTGCGGCCATGATGCCGATGGTCGGCGAGTATCCGCCCGCCGACTCCCACACTCGCGCCGCGGCCTTGAGATTGGATTCCCATGCACTGATCTCCACCTCCAGCACTTCCCGCAGGCTCTCCGGGTCGGCGCCATCGACCAGCAACTGCAAACCCTTTGCGGCAAACGGATCGGACTGGATGCGGATCTGCGCTTCCAGCGCGAGCAGCCCTTCCTTGCGCGCAATCTGGCTCCAGCGGGCAATGTCCGCGATCAAGCGCTTCGGTTCGACCAGCGGCGGAAAGACAACCCATCTCGCCATTCTCATGCCGTCTCGAAAGACGCTCAACGGGCTTTGCAGCATCACTGCGCCAAGCGTACCGCCTACAACAATCAGAAATGCGGTCGGCTGCAACAGCGAGTCAATATGACCGCCTTCCAGCAGTTGGCCGCCGACGATTGCGGCGAAGCCGAGCAGCAAACCAGCGATGCTGATCTTGTCCATCAGCATCAATGGCCGACGCCGGCCGCAGCGCGGTTGCGCGGCACGGCGCCCAGCGGCTTGCCGTCGCCGGTCACGCAGGCACGCAATCTAGCGACTGCCTGGCTGTGCAACTGACAGACCCGCGACTCGCTGACCTCCAGCACCTCACCTATTTCGCGCAGATTCAGATCCTGCTCGTAGTAGAGGGCCATCATCAGCTTTTCCCGCTCCGGAAGCGAGTTGATTGCCGCTACCAGCATTGCGTGCATATCCGCTTCCTCCAGCAGCGCCAGCGGATCAAGGTTGGTAGCCGGTGCATGGCGCTCGAGATAATCGTCGCCACTGCCATCGGTCAAGTCCTCGATGTATACCAGTTGGTGGCCTCGTGCCTCGAGCAGCAACTTCTGATAGCCCGCCAGGCTCATGTCCAGTGCGGCTGCCAGCTCCCCCTCTGACGGCGCGCGGCCATGTTCATGTTCCAGTTTCCGGATCGCCGCCTCGACCAGACGCATTTCGCGCCGAACACTGCGGGGCAACCAGTCGTTTTCCCGCAGACCATCGAGCATGGCGCCTCGTATGCGCTGAACGGCGTAGGTTTCGAACTGGGCCCCGAGCCCTTCTTCGTAACGATCGAGCGCATCGAGCAGGCCAATCATTCCGTTCTGGATCAAATCATCGACATCTACGCTCGCTGGCAACTTCGCCATCAAGAGATAAGCGATGCGCTTTACGAAGGGTGCGTACTGGGCAACATGCTGCTCTTTGGCAAGCACGCCTTGGGCGGTGTACATCAATCCTGTCGCTCGGGTCGTCTATGCTGCGTTACAGGAAGCGTCGCCCGGTTCGCGGACGGACCGCAGCATCGTCGCTGAATCGATCACCCACATGATTGTGCTCCTGGCGCCTTCTCCGAAAAGGGGCCGCGAACTCTTCCGCTTCTTTATAAAACAGCAAGTCACAGGATTGTTCGGGTCCCACCTGAAGGCATACTCTCAAACGGGCAAGGTTTTGTTTATCCGTGAATTACGCGACAAACTGCGGTATCTACGTAGGACTCGAGGGACTCGCTTTGAAACGCGCTGCAGCCAACGCAACACCGGCGCAGTGAATGGGACAAACCGGCGGCGGACTAGGACACGGACGCCCGCTGCCTTGAGCCCGTCGCTTCATTGGCGGCATTTCCTGCAAAAGACAGGAACCCGGCCATGCACCCGTCTTCAGCGTCCCGCGCCAATCGGCTCTGCAATGCCCCGGCAATATGATCTGCCGTCGGAGTCCGGGCGCTGCCCAGATAGCTCAGGGTCACGCCCAGGTGATCGTGGGCGGTATGGCGCATGTTGTGAAAAATCGCCTTTGCTTCCTGCTCCGATCCGGCGCGGGTAATGGCGACGTGGAATTCGTCACGCCGGCGTTCTTGCGCCAAACGCTTTATCAAGGAGTAGGCGCGGGTAATTGCCGAACTTTGCGCAGCGACCACCACCGCCATGTGCGGCGCGGCCAGCGCCAATGGGGACAGGTGCTTGCCATTGCGCGTAGCACAGTCAATCAGGATAAACGAGCTGCCTTCCTGCAGTTGACTCAGTGCGGCATCCAGCCGGCTTGCGGCAGAGGCATCGATCTGGCGCACATCCGACGCAAACCGCACGGCGGACAGCACGCTGAGCAGAGGCGCCACGGGTTGCACCAGGCGCTCGATCGGGCTGCCGCCCCGCACCAGATCAAGCAAGTCATGCCGTGCCTTCATGCCCAGAACCGAATGCACGTTATTGGCACCGGGATTCTCGTCGATGATCACCACCCCGTGACCCGCCTTGGCCAGCGCAGCGGCAGTGCGCATCAGCAGCGTGGTGCGGCCGCACGCTTCGCGCCCGGACACGAAAGCAACCCCACGCGCAGCCCGGGTGCCGAAGATACGCCGCAATCCTGCAGCCTGGTCCATGGCGTCGCCGCCGATCGAGTCAAGCAACAGCGGCCCCCGGAGTCACGGTCTGATTCCGCGAAAACGTCAGAGCAACCTCCTCCTTGCGCAAGGTATGCACCGTCGCCTCAGTGCCGACTTTGAAGGCACGATGCAGCAGATACTTGCGGTTCGGCACATGGAGATCCTCGGGCACCCTCTGGCCATTGGCGACATAGCTCAGGGTCAGGCCGTGACGCACTATGCAATCCAGCGCGGGTGCCAGGGCCCTGGCTTCATCCGCCTTGGTCAGGATGCAGCCGGCCAAGTCATCACCGCCATACGCCCGCACCACGTCATCGAGCGTATCGCCGCGGCTTCCGGCATTGAGCAGCAGCAGGCGATTGACCTCGCCGGAGCGGGTCAGCATTACCGCCTGTTCGGCTACCATGCGGTCGCGCTGGCTCATCCCGACAGTATCGATCAGCACCATGTGCTTGTCGCTCAGGTCGGCCAGCGTGCGGCGCAAATCCTCGCCGTCACGGACCACGAAGACCGGAACGCCAAGGATACGGCCATAGATTCGCAACTGCTCATGAGCGCCGATGCGATAGCCGTCGGTAGTGACCAGAGCCAGCCGCTCGGCACCATAGCGCACCACGCAGCGGGCGGCCAGTTTGGCGGTGGTCGTGGTCTTGCCCACGCCGGTAGGACCAACCAATGCATAGACCCCGCCACGATCAATGAAATCAGCATCGGACGACAGGGTACGCAGCCGGCGATTGACGGCCGCCGTCAGCCATTTGCGTCCATCGTCCGGGCTCAGATCGGCAGCCATTTCCTGAACAAGGCGACGCGTCAGGCTGCCTGAAAACCCGGCCTCGAGCATCTCGCCCAGGAGCAAGGCGCGCGTCGGCGCCTCCCGCGCCATCTCTCCCCAGGCGAAACCCGCCAACTGACGCTCGAGCAATCTCTTGATGCCTCGCATCTCGTCCATCAGCTGCTCCGTGGCGCGCGGGATCCCGTTCGCCGGAAGCAAAGAAAGTTCACTTGCGGCTACTCCCTGGGAACTGCCCACGGGTGGCGCCGCGATTGCGGAGTCTGCCGGTCGGGAAACGCTGGCAGGCGGATTGGGCAATGGCTGCAGCCGGGAAGCTTCCGCCCTGTAATCCGAAAGCGGAGGCGGCGTTCTTGTCGCGGCAGTCTCAACGCTGCCATAGGGCGCCCAAGGCCGCGCCACAGTCTGCTCGCGCGCGAGTTCGCGTTTCGCTTCGCGTCTTGCGGAGGTCAGGGTGACGGTGTAATCATCATCGGGCGACGACGGAGCGACGGACGGCGCGGCCTGCGATGAAGATGAAGCCGTGCCGGCGGGGCCGCCCTGCCTTGAAATCGCATCAAGACTTTCGGGCGACATGGCGACAATTTCCACCCCATTTCCCACAGCCTTGTTGGAAATCACTACGGCATCCGGACCAAACTCTTCTTTTGCGCGCCGCAGGCAGTCGCGTGCCGTCGCGCCGACGAAACGTTTTACGGTCATTTGCTTGCTCCGATGATGGACGTTACCTTGATTATTTTCGAGTCAGGCACTTCGCCATTGGCTATTACCTTGAGCTGCGGCACTGCGCGGCGCAGGAAGCGCGACAAGAGCCAGCGCAGATTTCCCGGAACCAGCAACGCCAGGGGCAGCCCAAGATCCTCCTGGTGTCGCGCCGCAGCGGCAGTCTCGCGCAGCAACTTGTCCGCCAGGCCGGGCTCAATGCCACCAGCATCACCTCCGCCCTGCAGAGCCTGGCCGATAATTCGTTCCAGTCCCGGGTCCAGCGCCATGATCTGCATTTCATTCCCGGTTGGATAGAGCTGCTGCACGATGGCGCGGCCCAGCGCAATGCGCACTTGCGAGGTCAATTCCAGCGGATCTTGGGTTCGCGGCGCATGCTCCGCGAGCGTCTCGACAATGGTGCGCATGTCGCGAATATTCACACCCTCTTCGAGCAGGTTCTGCAGTACGCGCTGCAAAACCCCCAGAGCCAACTGCTTTGGCACAATGTCCTCGACCAGCTTGGGTGACTCAACGGCGAGATGGTCCAGCAGCGCCTGCGTTTCCTGCCTGCCCAGCAACTCGGTCGCATGAGACAGTATGACGTGATTCAAATGCGTGGCGATCACCGTGCTGGCATCGACCACCGTGTAACCGAAAACATTTGCCTGCTCGCGCAAAGTTGCATCGATCCATACGGCGGGAAGACCGAAGGCCGGATCCTGCGTTGGCGTCCCCGCTATTTGCCCGGATACGCGCCCCGGGTTGATTGCCAGATACTGACCGGGGAATGCTTCGCCGTCACCGATGAGCGCACCCTTGAGCGTCAATCGATAGGCATTCGGCCGCAACTCGAGGTTGTCCCTGATATGCACCGGCGCGGAAAGGAAACCGATGTCCTGCGCGAACTTCTTGCGCAATCCGCGGATCCGCTTCAGCAATTCGCCATCCTGCCCGCGATCCACCAGGGGAATCAGCCGGTAACCGACCTCGAGGCCAAGCACGTCGACGGGCACCACGTCCGACCAGTTGGCCTCGACATTCTCAACCGGTGCAGCCAACGTCTGTTGTGCGGCCGCCTCCGCTGCAGCCGCGGCCTCGTTTCTTGTCGCCGCCGGACTGCGCAATCCCCGCCAGGCAAGAAACCCAAGTGCCGATGCCAGCAGCAGAAAAACCAGATTCGGCATGCCCGGAATCAAGCCGAGCGTACCAAGAATAACCGCGGTCAGGGCCAGCACCATAGGGTTGCCGAACAATTGTGTAACCAGTTGCTGCCCGATGTCCTGCTCGGTGGCCACCCGCGTCACCACCAGGCCGGCTGCGGTGGAAATGATCAGCGCCGGGATCTGCGCCACCAGACCGTCACCGATGGTCAGCAGGGTATAGGCCTTGGCCGCTTCTCCCGCACTCATGTCATGCTGGGCAACGCCGACGATCAGGCCGCCGATGATGTTGATGAACAGAATCAGGATGCCGGCGACAGCGTCGCCGCGCACGAATTTCGATGCGCCGT
>CAIZHL010000434.1 GCA_903932755.1 uncultured beta proteobacterium | reverse complement strand
CCTGCTCGATTACACCCTGCCGCGTTTCGGCATCACCACTACCTTCGTCGATCCGCGCGACCTCGACGCCTGGCGCGCGGCGATCCGCCCGGAAACCCGGCTGCTGTTCGGCGAAACCCTGGGCAACCCCGGCCTCGACGTACTGAACATTCCCGCAGTCGCCGCGCTGGCCCACGAACACGGCCTGCCGCTGATGGTGGACAGCACCTTCACCACGCCCTGGCTGATGCGTCCCTTCGATCACGGCGCCGACCTGATTTTCCATTCCGCGACCAAGTTCCTCGGCGGCCACGGCGTCGCCATCGGCGGCCTGCTGGTGGACGGCGGCACCTTCGACTGGGAAGCCTCAGGCGGCAAGTTTCCGACCCTGACCGAGCCCTACGAGGGTTTCCATGGCATGGATTTCAGCGAGGAATCCACGGTGGCCGCCTTCCTGCTGCGGGCGCGGCGCGAGGGATTGCGCGATTTCGGCGCCTGCATGAGCCCGCTCACTGCATTCCAGCTGCTGCAGGGCGTCGAAACACTGCCGCTGCGCATGGAGCGCCACATCGCCAATACGCGCAAGGCCGTCGCCCATCTGGTGGCGAGCGAGGCCGTGGCAGGCGTCGCTTATCCGGAACTGGAGAACCACCCCGACCACGCCCTGGCGCAGAAACTTCTGCCGCGCGGCGCCGGTTCGGTGTTCAGCTTCAACCTGAAAGGCGGCAGCGCGGCGGGGCGTAAGTTCATCGAGGCCCTGCGCGTCTTCTCGCATCTCGCCAACGTCGGCGATGCCAAATCGCTGGTGATCCATCCGGCATCGACCACGCACTTCCGCATGTCCGACGCGGCATTGATCGCCGCCGGCATCCATCCCGGCACCATCCGGCTCTCGATCGGCCTGGAAGATGCAGGCGACCTGCTCGAAGACCTGGATCGCGGCCTGGCTGCCGCCCAGAAGGCCTGACGCCCATGGAACTGCAAGTCAACGGCCAGGCCGCCTACGCCTATACCGGCGGCAAAGCGTTTGACGCCGCCCTGCCCTGCGTCGTCTTCATCCACGGCGCGCAGAACGACCACAGCGTCTGGGGCCTGCAAAGCCGCTGGTTCGCCCACCACGGTTTTGCGGTGCTGGCCGCAGACCTCCCCGGCCACGGCCGCAGCACCGGCACGCCGCTGCCCTCGATCGAGGATCTGGCGGACTGGATCGAACTGCTGCTGGAAAAAGTTATGCGAAGCGGTATCCCTTTTCGGGACGGCGCCGGCGACACGGCGAAGAACGTGACGCTGGTCGGCCACAGCATGGGTTCGCTTACCGCGCTGGAGTGCGCTGCCCGCCATCCGGCACGCATCGCCCGCATCGCGCTGGTCGGCACCGCGATACCGATGCCGGTCTCCGACGCCCTGCTGGGCGCGGCGAAAGACAAGGAGCCCAAGGCGATTTCGATGATCAATGCCTGGTCGCATTCGCCGCGCGGCACCGTCGGCGGCAATACCGTGCCGGGCATGTGGCTGCTGGGTGCATCCCGCCGCCTGATGGAGCGGCAGAAGCCGGGCGTGCTGCACAACGACCTTGCCGCCTGCAACGCCTATACGCATGGCATGGATGCCGCGGCCGCGCTGGCCTGCCCGGCCCTGATCGTCAGCGGCAGCAAGGACATGATGACCCACCCCAAGGCCGCGGCGAAACTGGCCGCGGCCATCAAGGACGCCAGGAACGTCAGCCTCGACGGCGCCGGCCACGCACTGATGGCCGAACAGCCCGATGCGGTGCTGGATGCCTTGCGCACTTTTATCACCTGACCCGCGTGGAAGCCCAGCAGCCGCCGTTTCCGGCCGTACGCAGCGGCCTGCCGCTTGGCGCGCCCTTCGAGTGGCTGCGGCTCGGTGCGGCGGACCTCAAGGCCTGCGGTTTTGCCAGCCTGTTCTACGGCCTGTGTTTCGCCGGCACCGGCGTCCTGCTGCTGCTCGCCTTCCGCCATGCCGTGCAACTGGTCACCGCGGTCACCACCGGCTTCATGCTGGTCGGCCCGTTTTTCGCCATCGGCCTTTACGAACTTTCGCGTCGCCGTGAAACCGGCGCGGAACTGCGCCTGGCCGCGACGCTGGCGGTGTGGCGGCGCAACCTCGCCGCGATCGGCATCTACTCGCTGATCCTGATCGTGATCTACCTGGTCTGGGCGCGCGCCTCGCTGGTGATGTTCGCCCTGTTCTACCAGGGCGGCATGCCGACCCTGGAAAGTTTCATGGTGCAGATCCTCAAGTTCGACAACATCGAATTCCTGCTGGCCTACCTGCT
>CAIZHL010000433.1 GCA_903932755.1 uncultured beta proteobacterium | reverse complement strand
ACTGGCCGAACTTGTCCCTAAGCGGTTCATCGTGGCAACGCCCTTCGAGCGGCTGCAGCATTATCCGCGCTACCTCAAGGCGATCAGCCTGCGCCTGGAAAAGGCGCGCTCAGACCCGGCGCGCGATACCCGCCTGATGGCAGACTGGCAGATGCTGGGCAAGCCCTGGGAGCGCGAACGTAATGCCATGCTTAAATCGGGGCAGCAGCAGGATGCCTTCCTCGACGAGTTCCGCTGGCTGCTCGAAGAATTGCGCGTCGCGCTGTTCGCGCAGGAACTGAAAACGTCCTCACCGGTCTCGGTAAAGCGCCTGCAGAAGATGTGGGACAGCCGACAACACAAGTAGGACTTTTCGATGAAGGATGGCGATGCTTGAAGTAGTTGCCGCATTAACAAAATCGCTGCGCGATCTGACGCGGCCTGCGGTGCTCTGGCATGCCCTGTGGCCGCCGCTGGCGGCGCTGCTGCTGTGGATCGCCATCGGCTTCGCGGCATGGGCGCATGGCCTTGCGCTGATGGAGCGCATCGTGCCGGGGCTGCCCTGGGCGGGCTGGGAGTGGGTGGCGCAGTGGGCGGCGGTATTCCTGCTGCTGGCGGCCTTCGCCGCGCTGACCTACATCACCGCCATCCTGCTGGTTGCGGTGTTCGCCCTGCCGCGCCTGATCAACCTGGTGGCGGCGCATGATTACCCGGATCTCGGACGTCACGGCGAAAATGTGTTCTGGGGCAGCCTGGGCAACACGCTCTGGGCCGGGGCGGTTTTCCTCGTCGCCAGCCTCGTGATGCTGCCCCTGCTGCTGATTCCCGGCGCGCTGCTGGTATTGCCGCTGCTTTTGAGCAGTTGGCTGAATCAGCGCACTTTCCGCTTCGATGCCCTGGCCGAACATGCGACGCAAAGCGAATTGCAGCTCCTGGTGCGAGAGCATCGCAAGCGTTTCTACATGGCCGGGCTGGCAACGGCCGCAGCGGCCTATGTGCCGCTGTTCAATCTGCTGGCGCCGGCGTTTGCGGCGCTGGTTTTCGTGCATCTAGGCCTGGCGGCCCTGCGCCGCCGGCGTCAGGAAGGAGGCGTGGTTTTATGAACGGCAATTTACAGGGCATCGGCGCGCTCATCATCGGCGACGAGATCACGCTCGGCCGGCGCCAGGACAAGCATTTCGCCAAAATTGTCGAACTGCTCGCCGCGCGCGGACTGACGCTCGACTGGGCCTTGTATCACGGCGACAATCGCGAACGGCTGACTGAAACGCTGCGCCGCAGTTTTGCTTCCGGCGACATTGTCTTCAGCTGCGGCGGCATCGGCAATACGCCGGACGACCACACGCGCCAGGCGGCGTCGGCGGCGGCCGGGACCGAACTGGTGCTGCACCCGGATGCGGACCGCGAGATTCGCACGCGCTATGCCGAGATCGGCCGCGAAGTCACCGACTATGCGCTCGACATGGGGCGCTTCCCCGCCGGCAGCCGCATCATCCCCAACCCCTTCAACCGCATTCCCGGTTTTTCCCTGGGCGACCACCACTTCGTGCCCGGCTTTCCGCAAATGGCCTGGCCGATGATCGAATGGGTGCTCGACACCTACTATGCCGATCGCTTCAACCGGCGACCGTCGGCGGAGGCGGCGATCCTGGTCTGGAAGGGCATCGAAAGCACGCTGACGCCGCTGATGCTGAAAATCGAGGCCGAGTATCCGGGGCTCAAGGTGTTCAGCCTGCCCTTCCTCGGTTCGGCCGACGTCGGGCGCCACGTCGAGCTCGGCGTGCGCGGCGATCCGCAGCAGGTGCCTGCGGCGATGGAGCTGATGCGGCGCGAAGTCGCCACGCTCGGTTATGCCTGCGACGAGAAATAGTGCTGTGAAGGCCGGGGCTGTTTGAATTATCCTGTCCGCTTCGGAGTCATGAAAGGCAGGTAGCGCCATGATCGACAGCCTGGTCCGCCAGTACCTTGAACGTTCCCAGTTGTTTCTCGGTGTCGGCCTCGAAAGCGTCGGGCACCTCTTCGAACGCATCGGCGAAAGGACGCTGGAACGCGGCGAGCACCTGCTTGAGCCCGGCGCAGCCAATGAGCATTTGTACCTGATTCTCGATGGCGAACTGCGGGTCTATCTGAACGACGGCGACCTGCCCGAGCATGCGGTGCTCGGCGAGGGCGACTGCGTCGGCGAGATGTCGCTGCTGGACGGCCAGACGGCTTCGGCCCTGGTGCTGGCGGCGCGGGACACCAGGCTTCTTGCGGTGCCGCACGATGTGGTCTGGTCCCTGGTCGACTGCTCGCACGGCGTGGCGCGCAACCTTCTGGCCATCATTACCGGCCGCGTCCGCAACAGCAACCAGGCGCTGGTGGCCATGCAGGCGCGCAGCCTCGAATTCGAAGAGGCGGGACGGGTCGACGCCCTCACCGGGATCCACAACCGGCGCTGGCTGCTGGATGCATTTCCTCGCGCCATGGCCCGCTGCGAGAGGGATGAAAGCCCGTTGTGCCTGGTGATCGCCGATATCGACCTGTTCCGCAGCTTCAACGACCGCTTCGGCCACCTTGCCGGCGATGCCGTGTTGCGGCGCATGGCCCACCGCCTGGCCGACGGCTTGCGCGCCCAGGACCTGATCGCCCGATATGGCGGCGAGGAATTCGTGATTCTGCTGCCACAGGCCAGCCTGGAGGATGCCCTGCCTATCGCCGAACGCTTGCGCGAACTGGTGGCGATCGGCAGTGGACTGCAGACGGGCGAGGGCGTCACGCTGAGTTGCGGTGTGGCTCGGATGTTGCCGGGCGAAGTGCTTGACGGGTTGATTTCCCGCGCCGACGCCGCGTTGCGGCGCGCAAAGGCAGGCGGCCGCGACAGGGTCGAAGTCGCGCCTTAAGGCGCGGCCGCAATCAATCGCCGCCCGGGTGTGAGCGGACCCTAACCGGTCCCGCCCACCGTCAGCCCGTCGATGCGCACTGTCGGCTGGCCGACGCCGACCGGCACGCTCTGGCCTTCCTTGCCGCAGGTGCCGACGCCCGAATCGAGCGCCATGTCGTCACCGATCATCGAGACGCGCATCATCGCTTCGGGCCCGCTGCCGATCAGTGTGGCGCCCTTGACCGGGGTGGTGATTTTCCCGTTTTCGATCAGGTAGGCCTCGGCGGTCGAGAAGACGAATTTGCCGCTGGTGATGTCCACCTGGCCGCCGCCGAAATTGGCGGCATAGAGGCCCTTCTTCACCGACTTGATGATTTCCTGCGGGTCGTGGCTGCCGTTCATCATGGCAGTGTTGGTCATGCGCGGCAACGGCAGGTGGGCGAAGGATTCGCGGCGGCCGTTGCCGGTGACCGGAACGCCCATCAGGCGCGCATTCAGGGTGTCCTGCAGGTAGCCGACGAGGATGCCGTCTTCGATCAGCACGGTGCGTTGCGTCGGGTTGCCTTCGTCGTCGACCGTCAGCGAGCCGCGGCGGTCGGCTATCGTGCCGTCATCGACGACCGTGACGCCCTTTGCGGCGACGCGCTGGCCGATGCGTCCGGCGAAGGTCGAACTGCCCTTGCGGTTGAAGTCGCCTTCGAGGCCGTGGCCGACCGCTTCGTGCAACAGGATGCCGGGCCAGCCGGGGCCGAGCACCACGGTCATTTCCCCGGCGGGCGCCGGCTTGGCGGCAAGGTTGACGCTGGCCTGGTGCACCGCGCGCTCGGCATAGTCCTTCAGCACGGCATCGCTGAAATAGGCGTAGTCGAAGCGTCCGCCGCCGCCGGACGAACCCTGCTCGCGCCGGCCGTGCTGCTCCATGATCACGGTGATCGAAACGCGCACCAGCGGCCGCACGTCGGCCGCCATCTGGCCGTCGGAGCGCGCCACCAGCACCACTTCCCAGGTGCCGGCGATATGGGCCATGACTTCCCTGACGCGCGGGTCGGCGGCGCGCGCCATGGCTTCGAGGCGTTCCAGCAGCTTCACCTTGGCCGCATCGTCGAGCGACGCGATCGGATCATTGCCGGCGTAGAGCGCCGCCGGCTGGGTGCGTCGCCGCAACTGCGGGGCCGCGTGCTGCGCTCCTGCCGCGGCGATCGCGCGCGTGGTGTTGGCGGCAGCCTGCAGCGCGGCCAGGCTGATGTCGTCGGAATAGGCGAAGGCGGTTTTCTCGCCTGAAATTGCGCGCACGCCGACGCCCTGTTCGATATTGAAGCTGCCCGACTTGACGATGCCCTCTTCGAGGCTCCAGGCCTCCGAGCGTGCGTACTGGAAATACAGGTCGGCGTAATCGACGTGGTTGCCGAACAACTGGCCGAAGACGCGCTCCAGCTGGTGCGGCGCCAGGCCGTGCGGCTTGAGCAGGGTCTGTTCGGCGATCTCGAAATGGGGGATGGGGCTGGCGGGAGCGTTCATGGCTTTCCTCGAATGGTTCCTACAGTATGCGGTGTTTCAGCGCCGGCAGGCTGGCGCGGGTGTCACTGATGCGTTGCGGGTCGAGCTCGGCGACAACGATGCCCTCGCCCTTGTCCATGCGGGCGACGACCTCGCCCCAGGGATCGATCACCATGGAATTGCCGTGCGTCATGCGCCCCGTGGGATGCAGCCCGCCCTGCGCGGAGGCCAGCACGTAGCACTGGTTCTCGACGGCACGCGCGCGCAACAGCATTTCCCAGTGGGCGCGGCCGGTGGTCTCGGTGAAGGCGGCGGGCAGCACCATCAGGTCAAGAGTGCCTTGGGCGCGAAAAAGTTCGGGAAAGCGCAGGTCGTAGCAGATGGCGAGGCCGACGCGGAGCAAATGCGGGCCGACCGGCATGTCGAAGGCCACGATCCGGTCGCCGCGCTCGATGGTCGCCGCTTCGTCGTAGGCTTCGGCGCCCTTGCGAAAGCCGAACAGGTGGATCTTGTCGTAGCGCGCGACGCGCCGGCCTTCGGGGTCGTATACCAGGCAGGAGTTGCGCAGCTTGGCCGGATCGTCGGCCTGCAGCGGGATCGAGCCGCCGACCAGCCATAGCCCGTGCTTGCGTGCAGCAGCGGCGAGGAACTCCTGGATCGGGCCGCTGCCGTCGGTTTCGCGCGCGGCGAGTCGATCGACGTCGCTGGCGCCGATCAGCGGGAAGTATTCGGGCAGGGCCACCAGTTGTGCACCGGCCGTCGCGGCTTCGGCGATCAGGCGGCCGGCGGTGGCGAGATTGGGCGCCACGTCAGGCCCGGAAATCATCTGCAATGCGGTGACCTTCATTTGGCTTCCTCCCCTGCCCTGGCTGGCTGTTTGCCGAGTTTCTCCACCTTCGGGTCGGCCCAGCTGCCGGTCACCGCATATTCGAAAGCGAATGCCTGGTCGATGGGGTCCTTCAGTATTTTCTGTGCCGCCCACACGACAGCGCCGGCGACCGGGTTGGCAATCATGGCGCCTATCGCTATCGTGTCGCCGACTGCGGGCTGCACGCGGACCTTGAGGTTTTGCGTTTCGCCGGCAAGATCGACGGAGCCGCTCATCAGGACTTTGGCCGAAGTGCCCTGTATCTGCAGGTCCTGGGTATCGAGAATGCCGCGCGTTACGGCAAACTGGCCGGTAATGCTGTCGAAGGCGAAGCCCTCGCTGAAGACGTCGCGGAAATCAAGCGTGATGCGCCGCGGCAGGGACTGCAGGCTGAGCACGCCCAGCAGGCGCCCGACGCCGGGCTCGAGCTTGACGAACTGGCCGCTGGCGGCATCGAGCTTGAGGTTGCCGGCGAGTGTCGGATAGGCGATCGAGAACGGTGAACCGCTCCATGACAGGTTGCCGCTCAGGTTGGCGCTTCCGCGCCGCACCGTGTCGGGGTAGCCGGCTCGCGCCAGGAACTTTTCGATGCTCCTGGCGCTGAGCTTGAATTCGACCCGGGTATCCGGTTGCGTCGAGCTGAGACGCCAGCGGCCGGTGGACTCCAGCATGCCGTCCTCGTTCTTCGCGTCGATCCGGGTGTTCCAGTAGCCGTCCTTGTTTTCCGCGGCAATGCGCACCGTGCCAAGCGGGCGGCCCTTGAACGAAAGCTGGTCGATGGTGATGTCGAGGGCGGGGAAGTGGTCCATGACTTCGCTGGCCTTGGCCTGCAGTGCCGCGGGCGTGGCGGCCGCTTCGGGAATCGCAAACTGGCCGATGCGGCCGCTCAGCTTGCCGCTGCCGGCGCCGTCCCACTCGAAGTTGCCGGTCAGTTCCCGGCTTTTTAGCTCGAAGCGGGTGCCGCTGGCACCTTCGGGATGGCTGCCGTTGATGCGCACATCGTGAAAGCTCCTGTCCTGCAAGGCAAGGTCGGTCGTGCGCAAATCGAACAGCAAGGCCGGCAGGGTTGGCAGCAGTTGTGCCTCCTGATCGTTGCCGTTGCCGCCGGGCTGGGTCGGCCAGAGGGCGCGCCATGCATTGACATCGATGCGCGGCAGATCGACCGCAAACAGCAGCCCGCGCTCAGGCATGCCGGGCGCGACGTCGCCCAAGGCGACCACGCCTCGCGTGATCACCGGCTGGCCGCCGTCGAGGCGGCGCAGCAGTTGCATGCGCCAGGCGCGACCGATGCTGACACTCAGCATGTCCTGTGCCGGATCGGCGGTCGTGCCGGCGGCTGTTCCGGCGGCGGCATCCCTGGCGGAAGGCGCTCGCGCCGCTGCCGCCGGAGCCTTGGCAGGTGCACCGCGCGCGCCAGCGGT
>CAIZHL010000432.1 GCA_903932755.1 uncultured beta proteobacterium | reverse complement strand
CCTGCTCGCCAATCACGAGCGCGAACGCGGCGTCGGCCACCTGCACGCGGCGATTCTCGCTGCCGGGCGGCCCGTTGCCACACTGGCCTGAACGGCCGTTCATCCAGGGTCACGCAAACGTCTAGCGACGGAGGTTCTCCATGCGCAACAAATCCGTAATCATCGAAGCCAAGGACATCGGCCTCGCCATCGAACTGATCGAACTCGGCGCCCGCCTGCAACTGCTGGAAGCGGAAACCAACCTCTCGCGCGAGCGCCTGCTCAAGCTCTACAAGGAAGTCCGCCACGAGTCGCCGCCCAAGGGCATGCTGCCCTTCTCCACCGACTGGTTCATGACCTGGCAGCCGAACATCCACGCCTCGCTGTTCATGGCCTATTACCGCTTCCTCAAGTCGCACACGCAGTTGACCGGGCTGGAACTGATCATCAAGTCCTACCGCATGTACCTGGACCAGATCAAGCGCGGCGGCATGGATACCGTGCTCTCGCTGACGCGGGCCTGGACCATGGTGCGCTTCTTCGATGCCAGCATGCTGCAGATGGCCACCTGTCGTGAATGTGGCGGCGACTTCGTCGCCCACGCCTTCGATCCGGTCACGGGCTACGTCTGCGGCCTGGGCCACCTGCCGGCGCGCGCCGGCAAGACGCGCCGCGCGGCGGAGGCGGCGGCCAGCGCCGCATTGGCCGCGGTCTAGCTTCCCCCGCAACACCCCGTGTTTCCGGCGCGCCCCTCCTGCAGGGGCGCGTTACTTTTTGCATCCGGAAGTTGGCGCGTGGTGGTGAGCCAAACCCGTTTTCGGCCATCAAGAGGCAGTCGAGGCACAGCTCCATTGCCGACTTTCATTTTAGGAAATTTCTCCGAAACGGCCATTCAAACGGAGCTGCCAACCTTACCGCCTGAATTTCGGTAAGGCATTTTCGGAGCGGGAATCTTGTGACCCGTAGTGATCACTATCCTGCGAGCGTGGAACTTCGCGATCCGTCATTGCCGCGGCACTTAGGGCGTGCGTTTGCAGATTTCTATCTCGGCATCGGTCATCACCGGCCTGATGATGCATGGCTTGAGCTCAAGTTGCGGTTTAGTTCCCGGTTTAGGTATGGGCTTCGATGCAGGCGCGGGATTCGGCGCTGTCTGACGCGGTTCTGGTGGCGGCGAGGGCAGGAGCGGCGCCTTGACCGCCGTCTCCGGCCTGGATGCAGGGGTCGCGGTCGGTGCCGCCGCGGCTGAAGTGGGCGCAGGTTTAGCCGGCGCAGGTGGAGTTACTTCGGATGGGACTGTCGCGGGTGCCACCGATGCGCCGGAAGCGATTGCGGCAGGTTTGCTTGCCGCCGTCGCAGTCGCCGGTGCTCCGGCGGTCATGCCACGCGCCAGCGAGAACGGGAACTCGCGCTCCACCATGCCGGCGGAAATCACCGCCTCGACTTTCGATACCGGCCCTTGAAAGCGCGTCTGGAAACTTTCGTCCACATTCTGGTTCGCCTGGAGCAATTGGCGCGAATTGCTGGCCACCGGCTTGCCATCCTTGCCGAAGCCGCGCAGCGTCAGCAACTGTGCCGAGGGGCCGCGGTAATGCATGACCACGTCGTTGCCGCTGACCGATTTCAGCGTCAGGGTGGCGCCGTGCACGGTCTTGACTTTGCCTGCCTCTTCAACGGCAAAGGCGGCGAACTGGACGTTGACCGGAATTGCGATGCGGATGCGGCCCTCGACCTTCTGCACCGACTGCTCCGTTGTATTGGCAACAACTCGCACCGAACGGATTCCATCGAAATGCGGCACGGGGGTCTCCTTCAAGCTCAGGGACGCACCACGGAAAACGCTACCCGTTTCGAATGTGTTGGCAGCGTCGTAACGATCAATGCCGGCAGAATCAAGCACACGATCGATGACGACCTCAGGTGCCGGCGCGACCGCGAGGTCCTTGATGTTGGGCAGATATACCTTGAGCCAGAAGTTACTGCCGAAGAAGGTGGACAACTCCAGTATGGCGGGGCCGGCACGGGTGCTATTGGGTATCTCCAGACCTGTGAGCGGCGCCCCGACCAGGCGCTCAAACTCGGCATCACCGCCTGCGGGGGCGGCAGGGGCGACGGGGACGGCCGATGCAGCGGGCGCAGGGGTCTTCGCAACGGGTGGTGTGGATGGCGCCGCCGTCTTCGCGGCGGATTGTGCAGGGGGTTGCGGTTTGATGGCAGGTACCGCCTTCATGGCATCCTGCTGCACGCTGCCGATGTCTTTCATCAGACTGGGCAGATAGATGTAATACACGAAGGCGCCTGCGCTGCCGGCGACAACGGCGATGCCCACCACCGAGGCGATCAGTGCCTTCATGAAATGTGACGGACCCACGCGCACTACCACGCATTTGGCGATCATGTCGTGCAAACCCTGCTTGCGCCCGGTAAAGGCCACCATGACGAAGCCCAGGCCCAACGGAATTCCAGAAATGATCTTGGCAAGATTGCGGCCCAGCGCCCGCAGGAAGGTGGTGCGCCCGCCACCGGCGTGTTCGACCTGGATGCCAAGCATGCGTTTGCCGTAGGTCGCCTGACGAGCGGAACTTTCCAGCACCGGCCAATAGAGCAACTGGATCAGAAAGACGGCGACCCCCGTGATCGCCACCCCCACTTCGCCGAGAAACGAGAATGCGACGGCGACGAGCAGGCAGATCGCGAAAATGCAGGCCGAATCGACGATGTACGCCGCTACCCGCGCCCAGAAACCTGAATATTCGGTGCCGCCGGACTGATTGCTCATATCACCTCCCAGATTGGCGGCTGAACTTTTTTACGTGTTCTGTTGGCCGAAGTCCGGAATATATTCCGATTGGGAAATATCTGCTTAAGTGTCCCACCCCCATCATTCCCTGGACAAGTGCCGCCGGCCAATGTGAGCGGCTATAGCGAAGGTTTGACAGATGCCGGAGACACGCGGGCCGGCATTGTGACGAAAGCAAGTTCCACACAGGCAGGCAATGCTTCCGACCTTAAAGGGAGGATATCGATTGGGCATTACGAGTGGCAGCGGTTCGATTTGGGCTACTTCCGCAATGGGCGCGTTGCCGCCGTCCCGCCAGCGCCGACTTTTCCCTGATCCGGGTTTGTCGCGCCGGCGATGATTAGAATGGGCGTCCCTTCATTTCGCGCCTTCTCGCCATGTGGTTTCGCAATCTCCAGATTTTCCGGCTCACTCCAGACTGGGCCTACAGCACCGATGCACTTACCGCCGCCCTGCAGCGCGGCATTTTCCAGGGCTGCGGCGCCAGTGACCGACTGGCGCTGGGTTGGGTGCCGCCGCGCGGCGAGGATGGCGAACTGGTGTTCGCCGTGGAGCGCCAGCAACTGATCGCGCTGGGCATCGAGCAGAAGCTGCTGCCGATGTCCGTGGTGCGCCAGTACGCTGCGGCCAAGCTCGACCAGGTCGCGGCGGCGCAGGGCTACAAGCCGGGCCGCAAGCAGACGCGCGAAGTGGTCGACCAGGTCGAGGCGGAACTGCTGCCGCGCGCCTTCGTCAAGCGCGGCCTGACCTACGTCTGGATCGATCCGGTCAACCGCTGGCTGCTGGTGGATGCCTCGTCTTCCGCCCGCGCCGACGAAGTCATGGAGCAGCTCAAGCTCTCGCTGGGCGAACTGCCGCTGACCCTGGTCAAGACGCAGCTGGCGCCGGCCACCGCCATGACGCAATGGCTGGCGGCGGGCGAGGCACCCGGCAGCTTCAGCATCGACCGCGACTGCGAACTGCAGGCCGCAGCGGACGAACGTCCGGCGGTGCGCTACGTGCGCCACAACCTCGACAGCGACGAGGTGCGCAACCACATCGCCGGCGGCAAGACGGCGACGCGCCTGGCGCTGACCTGGAACGACCGCGTCTCCTTCGTCCTCACCGAACAGCTGCAGGTCAAGAAGCTGGCCTTCCTCGATCTCCTCAAGGAAGACGCCGAGCGCCAGTCGGATAATGCCGACGACCTGTTTGCCGCGAATTTCACCCTGATGTGCGGCGAACTTTCACAACTGCTGGCGCATCTGGTCGAGGTGCTGGGCGGCGAGGGCGAGTGAGATGTTGCGGGCGCCGATCGTGCTGCTTGCGGCGGCGGCAATGGCCGCGGGCCAGCCGGCGCATGCGGCCGACGGCGTCAAGATCGGCGAGCCTTCCGTCATGCGCAACCTGGTGCCGGCCGGTGCGCTGGAAAAGCAGGCAACGCAGCAATACGACGAGCTCAAGCGCCTGGCGGCATCGAAGCAGGCCCTGGCGCCCGACGACCATCCGCAGGTGAAGCGCCTGCGCGCCATCGCGGCTCGCATGATCCCGTTCGCCGGCCGCTTCAATCCGCGCGCCAGCCACTGGCAATGGGAGGTGAACCTGATCGGCTCGAAGCAGATCAATGCCTTCTGCATGCCCGGCGGCAAGATCGTTTTCTATACCGGCATCCTCGACACGCTCAAGCTGACCGACGACGAAGCGGCGATGGTGATGGGCCACGAAATCGCCCACGCCCTGCGCGAGCATGCGCGCGAGCGCCTGGCGAAGAGCCAGATGACCCAGCTTGGCGCCAGCCTGTTGGGCGAACTGGTGGGCGGCGGCCGTTACACCGGCGCCTTCCAGATGGGCGGCAACCTGCTGTCGCTCAAGTTTTCGCGCGACGACGAATCCGAAGCCGACGTCGCCGGACTCGACCTCGCCGCCCGTGCCGGCTTCGATCCGCGCGCCGGGGTCACGCTGTGGCAGAAGATGACGGCCGCCAACAGTCGCGCGCCGCTGGAGTTCCTGTCAACCCATCCGGCGGGCAACAACCGCATCAAGGAAATCGAAAGCCACCTGCCCGAGGTCATGCCGCTGTACCAGAAGGCGCGCCAGGCACGTTTGGAAAAGTGAGGTAAAGCGCATCCCCTTGCGGGACGCGCCGGCGCCACGGCGCCGCGCCGTCAGCCGGGGGGCGCGGATTCCCCGGTGCCGGCGGCCGGCGCCAGATGCAGTTCGCGATGGGACTGGCCGTTGCCGAGGAAGTAGAGGATGCGTTCCATCCAGGGCTCGGTGTGGCGGCGCACTTCGGCGTCGTCTTCGAGGATGCGCTGGATCAGGCTGTGTTTTCGCGCGAGGTCGGTAGTCGCCTCGCTGCCTTCGTCGGCAATCGCCAGCAAGGCGTCGCGCAGGCTGCGGATGCCGCGCTCGAGTTCGATCAGGTGCTCCCAGTCGCCAGCGCGCGCCGCAGCGGCCATGCGCGAAGAGAAGCGGTTCATTTCTTCGTAGAGTTCGATCTGGGAAGGCATCCGGCATATCCTAGCCACCCGCGCCCGGCCCGTTGCGCCAAGCTGCGGCGGGATCATCGGTCTTTTCGTTTGCGCCTGCCCGGAAACCGTCTTGCAGGCCCGATAGGCGCGGAATTGGGGCCGGTTTGCCTCGCAAATCCGTGGCCGGGTGCGGGGGGCCGACCCGGCTTTGAAGTGCTTGCCGTCGCTCAGCCGGCGCTTGCCAGGCGCCGCGATTCCAGGCTGCGCTCGTCGATCGGCAGGTGGCACAGCGCCGCAACGACGCCGAGCAGGATGCAGATGCCCCAGATCATGTCGTAGGAACCGGTGGCATCGAACAGCCTGCCGCCGAGCCAGACGCCGAGGAAACTGCCCACCTGGTGGCTGAAGAACACCAGTCCGGAGAGCATGCCCAGGTAGCGCACGCCGAACACCTGGGCGACCAGGGCATTGGTCAGAGGCACGGTGGACAGCCAGAGCAGGCCCATGGTTGCGGCGAACAGGTAGGCGCTG
>CAIZHL010000431.1 GCA_903932755.1 uncultured beta proteobacterium | reverse complement strand
GATTGCACATCTACACGGATATCTCCGGAGTGAACTGGAATCGGAAATGGTTCAGCCGCCTGACCCGTGGCCTGGTCGCCGTGGCACTCGGCGCCGGATTCGCTGGCGCTGCCGTTGCAGGTATTTCCACCACCAAGCACAATCTGGGTACCGGCGGCACTGCGGGCAACAACCGCGTTACCGCGGGCACGGCTGAAATCTGCGTGTTCTGTCATACGCCGCACGCGGCCGATATTTCGACGATCGGCGTTCCCTTGTGGAACAAGCGCCTCGCTACCGGCGTCGGCAGCTTCACCACCTATTCCTCCTCGACCATGGATGCCTTGGGCGCTTCCGACGGCCAGGGTGGCGGTCAGATCGGTTCGGTTTCCATTGCCTGCCTGTCCTGCCACGACGGCACCCAGGCCATGGACAACATGCTGAATGCCCCGGGTTCCGGCGGCTATGCTTCGAACGGTGGCGGTCCATCCGGTACCAACTACACCTGGGCTGTCGGCGTCAGGGCGGACGCGGCGGGTTACCTGGTCAACAGCGGCACGTTCATCGCCATGCTGGGCAAAGACCTGAGCAACGATCACCCGATCGGCATGCAGTACTGTGGCGGTGGTCCGCGCGTAGGCACTCCGACCGCTACTTGTGCCGACCTTGACTTCGTCACGCCGACCACCGGCAGCATCGGCGGCGGCACGGCATTCTGGGTCGATACCGGCACCGGCGGTCGCCAGAAGACCGACATGATTCTTTACAACCGCGGCTTCCTTGCCAATGGCGCCTTGCCGGCAGGCACCTATCCGTCGGTTGAGTGCGCGTCCTGCCACGATGTGCACGGCGGTGCAGCGGGTTCCACCTTCCTGCGCATTGCCAATGACAACAGCGCGGTTTGCCTTGCCTGTCACATAAAGTAAGTCAGGCAAAAAAAGGGTATCCACGGGCAGGGACGACGCGAATACCTGGAGCTTCATGGCTCTCAAGTTTGAGAAAGGCCCCAAGGGAAACCTCGGGGCTTTTTTCTTGTCTTCTCACGGGATGGCGTCGTCTGAGGCGTTGGTATGATGGCAGCCAGCTAGCTGCCGATTGCGAATGTGCCATAGGCCCATGCGCGGCGGAATTGGAAAGGTGAAAAATGAAACAGCAAACCAGGTTGACAGTGTGGGCGGGAGTTATTTTTTCCGCTTTGGTGGCCGCCTCGGCCGCTCAGGGTCAGGCAACTACGGCTCCCCCTGCAGCCGCGACCGTTCCCATCGGCGCTGCTCCCACGGCAGAACAGGCCCTGTATGCGAGCGTGAATGGCAAGCCGGTGACGCGGGCAGAGTTTCTCGCCGCGTTCAGTACTCACATGCGGCAGAAGTTTTACCATGGCCAAGTGCCCGACGATCAGTTGCTCAGCGCGCAAAAGGAGGTCAGTGACCAGGTCATCAACCGGATACTGTTTCTTGAAGAGATTGAAAGGCGTCGCATCGAGCCCGACAGCGCAGACGTCGAGCGACAGCTTGCGGCTTACGACCGCCGCTATGCCACCAATCCGAACTGGCAAAAAAGTCGAGAGGTGATGCTCCCCGGACTGCGGGACAAATTGGGCGAGCAAAGCCAGTTGGCCCGACTGGAACAGGCAGTGCGCGATGTCCCGGTGCCCGGCGCCGATGCGGTCAAAGCGTTTTATGCGGCCAATCCGCAACTGTTCACCGAGCCCGAGAAGTTGCACCTGCGTTCCATATTGCTTGCGGTCGAGCCATCCGCCGCTCGTCAGGTGTGGGACGCGGCAACTCGCGAGGCCGAGGCGATTGTCCGCCGTATCCGTGGCGGCGCCGATTTCGCAGAGCAGGCTAGGTTGTCGTCGAATGATCCCAGTGCCGAAAATGGCGGCGACATGGGCTACATGCATGCCGGCATGCTGCCGGATGCTTTGCAGGCCAAGGTCAACGAGTTCAAGGTCGGGGAAGTGGCGGACCCTATCGAAACCTTGCAGGGCATCGCCGTATTGCGCCTGGAAGACCGCATCCCGGCCAAGTTGCAGCCCTTCGAGCGCGTTGCCGATAGGGCGCGCGATCTGCTGCACCGGGAGATCAAGGAAAAGGCCTGGAAGGATTTTTCCGACAAGCTCAGGAACAGTGCCACGGTCGTGATTTATGAAGTCGCTGCTGCGCCGACGGCGACCAAGTAGCGACCGCATCGGTCGCGGCAAAGAAACTTTGAAGGTTGCGGAGCGGATCCACGGTCGTAGACGTGTGCCTTCGCACGCGATCCCCGACTCATGTAGCTCGGGGTGTATTTCCGTGTTAACTCCTTGCATTCCTTTCCCGTCAATCGTGTTTAGCTTTGCACGTTGCGGTGTTCTTCGCTGCCAGGATGAAACCTAAAGAATGATTGCGCTTCCTGCTCCGCTTTCGAGTGATCCGTGACAACGGGGCTGCAGGCTCTTCGGCGCAGGCGTTTATGGCGTCTTTTGTTTGGCGCGATGGGTGGGGCGATGTGCGCCGGCGATCTTTGGGCGGCCGCGCCGCAGGCCGTTGGTGGTGCTCCGGAAAACTCGACGGATGCGTTTCCCGGACTGACTTTGTCCCTGCAACTGGGCCAGGCCGGCAAGTTGGAAGGACGTCGCGCAGAGGGTGGCGCTGAAGCGCTGCCGGAGAGAATTCCCCCTGTGCCGCTTCAACTTGTGCCAACAATGGTCTTGCGCACTGCCAACGACGATTTCGGCGCTTTCTCGCAGCAACTGCCTGGTAGCGCATCCACAGTCATGGTAGATGCACGTACCGTGACGTGGGGGGGGGCTTCGGCGACAAGCGGCATCAACGACGACTCCGCAACGCCGCAAGCGCCCGTGGCATTTGACCCGACACCGCAGGGCGTTGCGCCGCGCGGTCTCGAGTCGTCGTCCGGCGGCTTGCCGCAGCCCTCGGCGCCGGTGCCATTCGACCCGGCGGCGCAAGGCACTGCACCGCGCCGGCCCGAGCCTGCACCCGGCAGGCCGGGGTCCGGTCTTCCCGATATGGGCAGTGAAACCTGGGCGATGGCGCCAATCCGCTGGCAGGGCAGCACCACCACCGGCGGATACGTGTTTGATGCGGACGACAGCAGGACGCTCAGTATCAACAACGGACTGAACGTGGTGGCCAACAGTTTCATCGTCGCCCCCTACATAGCATCATGGTCTACAAATTTCGGGCTGAATTCCTCTAGTACCAACTTCATGCCGGAAACCGGGCCGAAGGTAAAAACGGAAACCGCCGGCAACAACCTCGGGGCCGCCATCAACGTGTTTCCGCAGAGCAATTTCCCCTTTTCCGCCTACTTCGGCCGAGGCTCATCGGAATCCCGCAAGGGGGAGAATGAGGTCGTTACCACGGGGTTCGGCGCGACCCAGCAATACACCACCGCTGACGGCCGCGACCGGTATAGCGCGAGTTACAGTCGTGGCACGACCGACAACGGCAACACCAACAGCTCTTTTTCAAATATGCAGGGCAGCTTTTCGACTCGACGTGTTTACGCTCCAGAGCACTATCTTGAGGGCGAGCACTGGCTCAACGCGACCGTCGGTTTCGCACCCGATTCGACCGAAGTCAATACCGGCCAGGGTACCCGGTTGTTGAATGCCACCGTCTCCCACGGCTGGACCGTGCACCAGGACCTGAGCATCAACAATCAGCTGTCAATGGTTAACAACGAAACCACCCAGTATCTCGGCAACACCCGGACCTTCAACGACTCGAACATCCTCCTTGGCTCCAGCACCTTTAACTGGCGGCCTGACGAAGACCTGCCCCTGACCGTCAGTGGCGGCGCCAATTTCGGACATACGCAGTCGCAGACAGCCGTGGGCGGAGACAAGACCAGCCAGCAATTTTTTTCCGCCAACCTTTCCGGCTCCTATATCTACAGCAATCAGCTTTCCTTGTCGGCCGGCGGCTCGGTGGCCACGGTTCAATCGGATACCGGCCGTTTCAATTTGGCGGCCGCCAGTGTCGGAGCCTCCTATAACGGCTTGCCGATCCAGTTCGACGGCTATACCTACACCTGGTCAGTCGGTGGCGGCGCCAATGCCAATACCAGCAGCGACGGTCAAAGCTCTTTCGGTATCGGCACTACTGCCGGCCACAATCTGGTAAGGGACTTTCCCATCGACGCGCGCCAAGGCGTCACCCTCTCCGCCGGGCAAAGCGTGTCATTCAATAACCAGCAGCAGGACAGTTCCCTTACCTTGTCGAATTCAGTCGGCGCCGGCTGGCGCGCCAGCTATGGCGATGCCTTGACGGCGAACTTGAGCGCCAGCGCCAGCTATGCCACCGGGACGGACAACAACCAGTCTTTCGGCGCCAATCTGATGGGAGGCGGCAGCTATCAGATAAGTTCGCGGCAGTCCTTGCTGCTCAGTTCCAACGTGAACTGGAACAGGAGCCGCACGGCCGACATCAGGCCCCAGAGCCTGAACGAGATCGTGGTCGATTCCGACCAGTCGCAGATGACGGGAAGCCTGTCGCTCGGCTATGCGCACACCAGCCCCTTTTCGATCCGGAACCTGATTTACACCGCGGACCTGCTGTGGACCGGCAGCGATTCCAGCCAGCGTCTGGTCGGCGTCAATTCCCAGAACAGCGGTTTGGTCAGCACCCTGTCGCTGACCCAGATGGCGCGTTACCGGATCGGCCGCCTGAGCTTCAATTTGAGCGCTTCGGTGATCGAAGCGGATAGCCGGATCAGCTCTTCCATTTTTGGAAACGTCACTCGCGAATTCGACGGATTTTTTGACGGAAGATGGTAACGGCTGCGCGACGCGGTTAAACTTCGCATCTGGTTTTTGATAGAGGAAAATCATGTCAGGAAAAACGTTCTGGCGGCGTCTGCTGCTGATCCTGCTGGCGCCGGTAGCGGTGCTGAGCGTCGATATCGACGAAGCGCGCGCCGAGTACGGCGACGTCGTGATCAACAACTATTCTGACGCGGCGGGGATGCGGCCGGCGATCTTCCCGCACTGGTTCCATCGCGTGCGTTTCCGCTGCAAGGTCTGCCATGCCGACCTCGGCTTCAAGTTCAAGGCCGGCGGCAACGAAATAAACATGGTGAAGATCATCGACGGCCAGTATTGCGGCGCCTGCCACAACGGCGACCTGGCCTGGTCGGTGGAAAACTGCAACCTGTGTCACTCGGGCAAACCGGGCACGCCGACCCAGGTGCACGAAAGCACGATCCAGCAGCTCGCTCCCGTTGCTGCGCCGAAAAAATAGGGGACGGTCGATCATGAGAATTGAACGGATAACACGCGTTGTGGCGCTGGCGATTCCGGCGCTGGCCCTTTCGTTCGCGTCGGTGTCGCCGGCGGTTGCCGCCGATGCGGGCAAGGATTTGTATACCAAGACCTGTGCGGTTTGCCATGCCGCTGGCATCGCCGGGGCGCCGCGCTACGGCAATGCCGCCGACTGGCAGCCGCGCGCCGCAGCAGGCACCGCGCGTCTCTACGTCAGCGCCTTGAAGGGCACGCCCAAGGGCATGCCGGCCAAAGGTGGCAACACCG
>CAIZHL010000430.1 GCA_903932755.1 uncultured beta proteobacterium | reverse complement strand
CGACGGCCAGCAAATGACCTCGGTGAAAATCCGCTAACCGTTCGCGAGGAAAACGCCATGAGCCTGAAAGCTGCCGCCGCCGAACTCGACAACGATCCGCAGACCGCTGCCGGGAGGACGGTGTATGTCTATGAAGCCCCGGTGCGCCTGTGGCACTGGATCAACACCCTGTGCATCCTGGTGCTGGCCACCAGCGGCTACCTGATCGCGAGTCCCCTGCCCAGCACGCCGGGTGAGGCCTCCGACCAGTTCCTGATGGGCTATATCCGCTTCGCCCATTTCGCCGCCGCGTATATCTTCACGATCGGCTTCCTGGTGCGCATTTACTGGGCCGTGGTGGGCAACCACCACGCCCGGGAAATCTTCTACCTGCCGGTCACGAATTCGAAGTGGTGGGCGGGGCTGCTTCGCGAACTGCGCTGGTACCTGTTCCTGGAAAAGCAGCCGTACAAGTATGTCGGCCACAACCCAATGGGCCATTTGTTCATGTTCGTCTTCGTCACCCTCGCCGCCATTCTGATGATCTGCACCGGCTTCGCGCTTTACAGCGAGGGGGCGGGGCTCGGCAGCTGGCAGGATCTGCTGTTCGGCTGGGTGATCCCGCTATTCGGCGGCAGCCAGGCGGTGCATAGCTGGCACCATCTGGGCATGTGGGGCATCGTCACCTTCGTGATCCTCCATGTGTATGCCGCGGTGCGCGAGGACATCATGAGCCGCCAGACGATGATCAGCACCATGATCAGCGGTCAGCGGACATTTAGAGAATGAGCGTGAGCAAGGCGATGAGCGATTTCGATGATCCGCGTTGCGACGTCCTGATGCTCGGCATCGGCAACATTCTGTGGGCCGACGAGGGTTTCGGCGTGCGTTGCGTCGAACATCTGGCGGCGCAGTGGCAGGTGCCGGAGGGCGTCAGCGTGATGGACGGCGGCACCCAGGGCCTCTACCTGCTGCCTTACGTGCAGGGCGCCAAACGCCTGATCGTGTTCGACGCGATCGATTACGGCCTGCCACCGGGCACCATGAAGCGCGTCGAGGGCGACGAGGTGCCGCGCTTCATGGGCGCCAAGAAGATGAGCCTGCACCAGACCGGCTTCCAGGAAGTCATCGCCGCCGCCGACCTCACCGGGCAATTGCCGGAATCGCTGCTGCTGATCGGCGTCCAGCCAGAGGAACTCGAAGACTACGGCGGCAGCCTGCGCCCGGTGGTCAAGGCGCGGCTCGACGATGCCGTGGCGATGGCCGTGGCGCAACTGCGTGACTGGGGCCATGCGCTGGAACGCTGTGAGTCAAAAAAAGTCGGCGCTGGCGATACGGCGCTGACCATGGATGCCTACGAGGCGGGCCGCCCCTCGGCCGAAGCCGCCAGCCGCATCGGCGACGATCGCTTCATGGCGGCCTGAGCATGTGCCTCGCCTTGCCCATGCAGGTGATCCGGATGGAAGGGACCGAGGGGGGAACTTCGGCCCTTTGCCAGGGCCGCAACGGCATCGAACGCATGGACACCATGCTTACCGGGCCGCTGGAGGCGGGGCAGTGGGTGCTGTGCTTCCTCGGCGCCGTGCGCGAGGTGATCGATGCCGAGCGCGCCGCCCAGATCGAAGACGCGCTGGTCGCCCTGGAGTCCATCCTGCATGGCGATGGCAGCAACGAGGCACTGATCCAGGCCGGCTTTGCCGACCTGATAGACCGCGAACCGCAGCTGCCGGAGTTTCTCCGGCCGGCTGCCACTTGAGGAGCATGCAATGCAATCAACGAGCATCGACCGTCTGCACGACCGCTTTGGGATCCTTCAGACCCGCTATGGCTACCAATTGCTCGACGCCGAGTCCTACGCCGAATTCGCCAAGGCGCCCGGCAACACGGTGATCCTCTTCGCCGACGATCCGGCCAAAGTGCCCGAGACCTGGGACCTGACCATCATCCTGCCCGAGGCCTTGCTGCGCATGGAGGGCGATGTCCGCGTCGGCCTCCTGATGCCGGCAGACGCGCGCAATCTCGCACCGCGTTACGGCATCCGCATCTGGCCGGCGCTGTTGGCCCTGCGCGATGGCGAGTACCTCGGCACCGTCGAGGGCCTCAAGGATTGGAGCAGCTATGTCCGCCTGCTGCCGGAGATCCTGTCGGCGCAGCCTTCACGCCCGCCCAGCATCGGCATACCGGTTACCAACGCCGACGCTGCCACGCATTGCCACTGACGCTCATGGCCCCGAGTGCCACCCGCAGAAGATGAAATACGCGAAAACCTTTATTCGCCCACCCCCCTTCCCCCCTCACGGGGGGTTACTGATCGGCTCGCTTCACTCGACCGTTTCCAGTCGCTACCAATGAGTTACTTCACGTTAGGACCCACGCCATGATGCCCTTTCCGATTCCCGTCGTTCCCTTCAAGCCCAGCATCGGTCCCGGCTCCCAACCGCTCGACGAGGTGTTGGTCACGCTCGACGTGCCCAACGACGTACACGCCTTCCGTCCGCCCCAGAGCGAACTCGACGCGCCGCCCGAAGTGGCAGGACCCGCGCTGGCTTTCCTCAAGACATTGCTGGCCGCACTGCGCGAAACGCCGTTTTCGCCGCTGCAGGTAGTGCGTTTCTCGCTGCTCGACTATCCGCCGGCGGTGCGCGCCGAGATTCATGAACTGCTGGGCGAGGGCGAGGTCAGCGTGCTCACCGCAGGCGACCTGCGCGCCCAGGAAACCGCCTTCACCGGCATCTGGCGCATCCGCGGCGAAGGCATCGACGACGTCGAGGCCAGCGCCTTCCCGCTGGCCCTGCGTGAAGTCGCGATGGCCCGCGCCATGCCGACTGGCCCTGCGGCCGAGCCGCCCGCCGACCTGATGAATGCGCCCGCCCTGTACCACGAGATCCGCAGCCTGTCGGCCATCTGGCGCGCCGGGCGCGAGGCGCACATCATCAATCTGTCGCTGCTGCCGGCCACGCCCGACGACCTGGCCTGGCTCGACGAGCAACTCGGGCGGATCTCGTTCTCCATCCTCTCGCGCGGCTTCGGCAACTGCCGCATCACGGCCACGGCGCTGCCCCATGTCTGGTGGGTGCAATACTTCAACAACATGGAAAAACTGATCCTCAATTCGCTGGAGATCGTGGATATCCCCGCCGTCGCCCTGGCGGCCCGGGAAGACTACGAGGAGACCATCATTCGCCTCGACGAGTGGATCGTGTCAATCGAAAGCGCGCTGGACGATTAAAAATGAAGTTTCCCGAAGGTTCCTTCGAACGCACCGGACGCGCGTTGGCGGCCAACCCGCTGGCGCGCTTCGAATGTGGCGTCTGCTGGCAGGTTTATGACCCCGCTGAAGGCGATCCGATCGGACAGGTCGCGGCCGGTACCGCCTTCGCCGACCTGCCCGACAACTGGGCCTGCCCAGGTTGCGAGGCCGCGCGCGAGCGTTTCCTGCTGCTCGACGATGGCGGCGACTGAAGCCGTCCGCGCGCTCGAAGCCGCCTTCGAACGCATCGCCGCCACCCGCATGGCGGGCCTGCCGCTGAACAATCCCGCGCTGCAGGTACAGGCAGTCGGCTTCCGGGCGCAAGATGATGGGTACCTGATCGGCGTCCTCATCACCCCCTGGGCGATCAACCTGGTGATGCTGGCGGCGACGCCGTCGCGCGAACTCCATCTCGCCGCCGACTGCCGTCGCGACTGGGATTTTCCGTCCGGCTGCTACGAATTCATGGGCGGCGAGGAGGCGGAATGCGGCGCCTACCAGTTCTGTTCCCTTTTCTCGCCGGCCTTCGATTTTTGCGACCAGGACAGTGCCGTCGCGACGGCAAACGAAATCATGCGCGGCCTGTTCGTCGAGGCGCCGGCGGATCCGGGCCCGCAGCGCGAGGCGGCGCGCATGGCCGGGCATTCACTGATGGAAGTCCCGACTACACGAAGGGGCTTCTTGAGGGGTGTGCTCGGGTCGCGAAGGGCTTAAACTCCCCCCATGCACGAAATGTCATTGGCCGAGGGGGTCCTGCAACTGATCGAGGATGCCGCCCGCGAACAGAAATTCGAAAGGGTGACCACGGTCTGGCTGGAGATCGGGCAACTGTCCGGGGTCGAGGTCGAGGCGATGAAGTTCTGCTTCGACGCGGTGGTGCGCGACAGCATCGCCGACGGCGCGACGCTGGAGATCGTTGCCACGCCGGGCACCGGCTGGTGCATGCAGTGCTCGATGTCGGTGCCGATGAGCGAAGTATTCGGCGAATGTCCGCAGTGCGGAAGCCACCAGATGCAGGTCACGGGCGGCACCGAGATGCGGGTCAAGGAACTTGAAGTCACCTAGGTAAGGTGGAACAACAGGATTGGTCGCTGCTGATATCGAGCGCAGCGAGCCAGACAATAGCCTCCCCGCGAGGGGAGGATGGGAGGGGCGGGCCTTCAATTCGCCCTTCGCGTGGTTCATCAGCAGCGAGTGGCTCTCGCTGCCATGAGCGTTAGAAGGAGAAGGCTTATGTGTACGACATGCGGCTGCGCCGCGGGCGAAGTGAAAATCGACGGTGCCGATCCCCATCACGGGCACGAGCATGTCCATGCCGACGGCACGCGCCACAGCCATGACCACGGCCACGACGGCGAGCATGCGCATGACCATCCGCACACCCATGACCACGTTCATGCCGACGGCACGCGGCACAGCCACGACCACGGCCATGAGGGCGAGCATGCCCACGACCACGGCCACCGCTACGCGCCGGTGCATGCACACGCGGCGGCACACTCCCACGCGCCCGGCGTCAGCCAGAAGCGCATGGTGCAGATCGAGCAGGACATCCTGGCCAAGAACAACGCCTATGCGCGGCAGAACCGCCAGCACCTCGCCGAGCGCGGCATCTTCACGCTGAACCTGGTCTCCAGCCCCGGTTCGGGCAAGACCACGCTGCTGTGCAAGACCATCGACATGCTAAAGGG
>CAIZHL010000429.1 GCA_903932755.1 uncultured beta proteobacterium | reverse complement strand
GGCAAGGTCATGAAGCCGGCCAAGATCAGCACCGGAATGACGCTCCCCGTGCCGCTGTTCGTCGAAATCGGCAACAAGATCGAAATCGATACGCGTACCGGCGAGTACAAGAACCGGGTCAAGTAAGTAGCGCCGGATCCGGGAAAAACGGGCAGCGCAGGCTGCCCGTTTTCATTTCTGCTAGAGCGCCAATGCCCGCTGCGCCAGCCTGACCCAGTAGCGGATGCCGGTGGCGATGATCTCGTCATTGAAGTCGAAATGCGGACTGTGCAGCATGCAGCCGCCGTCGCCGGGGCCGTTGCCGAGCCAGACGTAGCAGGCCGGCACCACCTTGGCCATGTAGGCGAAGTCCTCGGCGCCCATGCTTGGCGGCAATTGCAGGTAGACCCGACCGTCGGCCGCCACTTGCTGCGCCACGTCTCGCGCAATGGCGCTCGGCTCGGCGGCATTGACGGTCGGCGGGTAGCCCCGCTCGTAACGCAGGCCGGTGCTGACCTGATAGGTCGCCTCGATTCCGCTGCAAACGCGGCGCACGCCCTGTTCCAGGGCATCCTGCAACTCCCCGTTGAGCGACCGCACCGTGCCGCCGAGCAAAGCCGTCTCGGGGAGCACGTTGTCGGCATGGCCGGCGTGAAAGCGCGTGACGCTGACCACGGCCGAATCCAGCGGATCGGTATTGCGCGAAACCAGCGACTGCAATGCCTGCACCAGGGCGCTGCCGGCCAACACCACGTCCACCGCCTGGTGCGGCATCGCGGCGTGGCCGCCGCGCCCGGTGATTTCGATTTCGAAGCGATCCGTGCCGGCCATCACCGGGCCTTCCGTCACGGCAAAGCTGCCGGCGGGCAGACCCGGCCAGTTGTGCAGGCCGAACACCATGTCCATCGGGAAGCGCTCGAACAAACCCTCTTCCACCATGACGCGGCCGCCACCTTCATGCTCCTCAGCCGGCTGGAAGATGAAATACACGGTGCCGTCAAAATCGCGCAGTTGGCTCAGTGCCTCGGCCGCCCCGAGCAGCATTGCGGTATGCCCATCATGGCCGCAGGCATGCATCTTCCCGTCGTGGGTCGAGTGATGGGGAAATGTATTCAACTCCTTGAGCGGCAGGGCATCCATGTCGGCGCGCAGCCCGATCGCGCGCGCGCCGGTTCCCGCTGAAAGCTTCGCCACCACGCCGGTACGGGCAATGCCGCGATGGACTTCGAG
Source organism: uncultured beta proteobacterium (assembly GCA_903932755.1). GTDB lineage: Bacteria > Pseudomonadota > Gammaproteobacteria > Burkholderiales > Rhodocyclaceae > Sulfuritalea. Next base: position 1,098 of record CAIZHL010000429.1, on the reverse strand, counting down.
GCCGAGGTTCTCCAGATAGTCGGCCACCTTCTGCGCGGTACGCTGCTCGTTGAAAGCCAGTTCGGGATGGGCGTGTATGTCGCGCCGCAATGCGGCGATTTTCGGCGTCAGGGCCGGCAGCAACTCGTTGATCATGGCATTGTCCCCGCATCGGTAACGACTGTTACGTGCACAATCCTAGCCGAAACTGCACCCCGGATCATCGGGTCGCGCATTTCCGGTATCGTCACGGATCGATGAACACGCCCAATCGCCGCATTGCCCACCTCGACATGGACGCCTTCTACGCGTCGGTCGAACTCCTGCGCTACCCTGAACTGCTCGGTCAGCCGGTAGTAATCGGCGGCCGGCGCGACCAGCAGCCGGAACAGTTGGCAGACGGCAGCCGGCGTTTCGCCCGCTTGCGCGACTATGTGGGACGCGGCGTCGTTACCACGGCCACCTACGAAGCGCGGGCTCTGGGCGTGTTCTCCGGAATGGGCGTGATGAAGGTGGCGAAGCTGGCACCGGACGCAATCCTCCTCCCCGTCGACTTCGATGCCTATCGGCACTACTCGAAATTGTTCAAGACCGCAGTTGCGCGCATCGCACCGCAGATCGAGGATCGCGGCATCGACGAAATCTACATCGACCTCACCGATCTGCCGGAGGACAGCCTGACTCTTGCGCGACGCATCAAGCGGGCTGTAAAGGACGCTACCGGGCTGTCCTGCTCGATCGGCATCAGCCCCAACAAGCTGCTGTCGAAGATTTGTTCGGACCTCGACAAACCCGACGGCGTGACGCTGCTGGACCAGGGTGACATTCCCTTGCGCATCTGGCCGCTGCCGGTGCGCAAGATCAACGGCATCGGTCCCAAGGCCGGCGAAAAACTCGCTGCACTGGGCATTGCCACCATCGCCGAACTGGCGGCCGCCGAGCCGGCGTTGCTGCAGTCCCACTTCGGCCGGGCCTATGCCGAATGGCTGCATGAAGCAGCCAACGGAATTGACGGACGCCCCTTGGTGACCAGTTCCGAGCCGAAGTCGATCAGCCGCGAAACCACTTTCGAGCGCGACCTCCATCCCGTTCGCGACCGCGCCGCCCTGTCCGGGCTAT
>CAIZHL010000428.1 GCA_903932755.1 uncultured beta proteobacterium | reverse complement strand
GGTGGCTTTCTCGCGCGAGATCAGGGCGCAGGCTTGCTCGCCCTTCGCCACGTTGGCCAGGAACTCGGCCTTGACCTTGGCGGCGTCATCGACACCGGCCGGGACGCGGTGAGTGATCAGGTCGACCAGGAAGGCCTCTTCGCCCTTGGGCGTGTTCTTCAGCAGGGCGACCAGGTCGGTGGCCTGCTGCTTGCTCAGGGGCAGGGGCGGAATGCCGAGGGCGGCGCGTTCGGCGACGTGTTGGCGATAGGCTTCAAGCATGGTGAGGTCCTCTCGTTGGAAGCGGGTGGTTGATGGTGTCTAACTGGATACGGGGGTCGAAGGGAAGAAGCGATGTCTGGCGCCTGCCGGCAGTTCAGCGCCGGTGGCATGGGCCCGGCGCAGCAGTTCCCAGTAGTAGCGATAGGAGGCGCGGTCGTGCAGGCGGCCTTCCCAGGAGATCGGCCCCCAGTCGGCGTTCTGCGCGGCGAGCAGGATGCCGGCGGCTTCCGTGACTTCGGCGAAATCCGGGCGCATGGCTTCGATGATGGGCTGGATCTGGCGCGGATGGATGCTCCACATGCGCAGGAAGCCGAATTCGTTGCGCGCGCGCCGCGCATCGTCGCGCGCCACGTCGGGATCGGCAAGTTCGGTGGTCACGTTGTGCGCCGGAACCACGCCGTTGGCGAGTGCCGCGGCGGCGATTTCGCACTTGGCGCGCGCCACCAGCGGATGCGTGAACTGGCCGGGCGAACGCATCGCGGCGCCGGGAATCGCGCCGTGGTGCGCGCTGACGAAATCCATCAGGCCGAAGTCGATGGTCTCGACATGCGGCAGGGTGGCGATATTCCATACGTCGTGCAGCGCGCCGGGCGTTTCGACCAGCACGTGCACCGGAATTTCACGCTCGATGCCGTGGCGCCCGCGCACTTCGTCGAGCGCGCTGATCTGGGTCAGGGCATCGTCGGCATTGGCGACCTTCGGCAGCACAATATAGGCGACCCGTTCTCCGGCGCGGCCGACGATGATGTTCAGGTCGTCGCGCCAGTGCGGATGGGTCACGTCGTGGATGCGCACGCCCAGGCGGTCGAAGCGGTTCGCCGGTTCGAGCAGCAGGGCGGCCAGCATCGCGGCGTGCTCGGCTTCGCGTCCGGCGGGGGCGCCGTCCTCGCAGTCGCCCGTGATGTCGAATACCGGCTGCTCGTCGATGGCCAGTTCGACCTGCAATTGCAGGGCCTTGCGCAAATTCTTTTCAGATCCGGCGAAGTGCTCGCAGGCAGCGAGCGCCGGAAAGGGCTTGACGCCCGGAAACAAAACAGCGGCAGGATGAAGCGTCGGGCTCACGCTGTTGCGAGTCCGTCGATCCACTTCATCCTGTCGCGTTTCATCAGCCGAGGAGGCTGGCGACGCCGGCTTGTTCTTCCTGCAACTCGGCCAGAGTCTTGTCCATCATCGTGCGCGAGTAGTCATCGATGGCTAGACCTTCGATGCGCTTGTATTCGCCAGCCTCACAGGTGACGG
>CAIZHL010000427.1 GCA_903932755.1 uncultured beta proteobacterium | reverse complement strand
GGCAGCGATCTGGTGCTCAGTTTGTCGGGCACGGACGGCAGCGTCACTGTTGCCGGCTGGTTCTACCCGGGCGCCAGCCAGGCGCGCTTGGCGGGCGTTGAATTCGCAGACGGCACGGTGTGGGATCAGGCAGCGCTGGCCGCGGCCGCAGTCATGCGCGGCACCGAGGGGAACGACTATCTGGCTGGAACGAATGATGGCGACGTCCTTCATGGTCTGGCGGGCGATGATGTGATCGACGCCGGCGACGGCGACGACACGCTGATTGGTGGTTTGGGTGACGACGTGCTTTCGGGAGGCAGTGGCAACGACACCTACATCTTCAACCGCGGCGACGGGATGGACTTGCTTTACCAGTACGACGCCGCTCAAGGTGATCACGACACGATCCGCTTCGGTGCCGGCATTGTGCCGGCCGAGGTAACCGTCGGCCGGAACGGCAGCGATCTGACTCTGACCCTGCCGGATGCGGACGGCAGCGTCACTGTTGCCGGTTGGTTCTACCCGGGCGCCAGCCAGGCGCGCTTGGCGGGCCTCGAATTCGCAGACGGCACGGTGTGGGATCAGGCGGCGCTGGCCGCGGCCGCAGTCACGCGCGGCACCGAGGGGAACGATTATCTGGCCGGAACGAGCGATGGCGACATCCTTCATGGTCTGGCGGGCGATGATGGGATCGACGCCGGCGACGGCGACGACACGTTGATCGGCGGCGCGGGCGACGACGTGCTGTGGGGCGGCAGCGGCAACGATCACTACGTCTTCAATCGTGGCGACGGACAGGACGTGGTAGATCAAAGCGGCGCGGCGCCGGAGGATGGCGACGTCGTGTCTTTCGGCAGCGGCATCGCGCCGGAGGATGTCGATGTGTCGCGGGAGGGCACGAACGACCTGCGCCTGCAACTGACCGGCAGAACCGACAGCCTGACGCTGCGTAACTGGTTCGGCGGCCAGGGCGCGCCCGTTGCGGCGATTTACTTCGCCGATGGCACGGCCTGGACGGGCGATGACCTCGCACAGAAGATCGCCGGCACCGCGCCGGTGGCGGTGGAGGTGCTTCCAGCGCAGGCCGGGACCGAGGGGCGCGAGTTTCGTTTCGTCGTGCCGGATGCGGTGTTTTACGATGCCGACCCGGGCGACAGTCTGGTGCTCTCGGCGACGTTGGCCGACGGCGGCGCCTTGCCCGGCTGGCTTAGCTTCGATGCGCTGTCGAGGGAATTCAGCGGTACGCCGGGGGCGGGCGATACCGGGGTGCTGGCCTTGCGCCTGACCGCTACCGATAGCGGCGGGCTGTCGGCGTCGACCACCTTCGATCTGGCGATCGGCCAACACCTGCGCGGCACGGCAAGCAGCGATACTTTGAATTACTCGGCGGCCAGCTTTGTCGGTGTGACGCTGATCGACGGCGGCCTGGGCAACGATGCCATCACCGGCAGCGCCGGCAGCGACATCATCGTCGGCGGGGCCGGGACGGACAACCTCAAGGGTGAGGCCGGCGACGACGTGTTTCTCGTGAGCGGCACGGATGCCGGCCATGACCGCTTCGAGGGCGGCGACGGCTATGACGTGATTCAAGGCAGCGCGGACGACGACACGATCCGCATGTACCAATTCACCGGCACGGCGACGGTCGAGCGTATCGAGGGGAACGGCGGTTACGACATCGTCGCCGGCACGTC
>CAIZHL010000426.1 GCA_903932755.1 uncultured beta proteobacterium | reverse complement strand
GGTGGCCTTTTTTCTGGGTCGTGAATTGCTTACTTCTTTTCTTCTTTGCGGAACTTGTCATGGCAGGCCTTGCAGGACTCGCCCAGCTTGCCGAATTGCGCTTTGACCGCAGCAGCATCGCCGTTCGCGGCCACGGAAGCCATTTCCTTGGCTTCCTTGATGTAGGCGCCGGCAATCTTGCCGAGTTCGTCCTTGCTCTCGGGCTTGAAGAATTCAGGCTTGACGTTGGTCTCGCGCCAACCCTTTCCAGCATTGGTGTCAGGTTGGAAAAGCGCGCCCATGCCGGAGGTCGCGATCGCCTGGATTACATTGGCGGCCTGGACCACCTGATCCTTGTTGTAGGTGCCTTCGACGTTCGCCTTGATGCGGGTCATGTTCCAGGCCATGGTCTGGTAAGCCGACTGGCGCCAGCGAATCTGGTCTTCTGCCTTGCCGACAACCTGGCCCATGGCTGCGCCGGTGAGGCCGACGGCGAGTGCTGCAACGACGATCTTGGTAAATTTCATATGAACTCCTTGTTCGGTCTAGGGAAGGGCCAGCAGGTACCGGCATCGGGTATACGGATGGCCGGCGGCGATTATTCCACACATCTATCAGCAAGCGACACAAGCCGTAATTCGACCGGCAGTGTCCTTACTCGACGGTCATGGCGAACACGTGCTTGACGCGCAGCAGGCCGCCTTCCCCCGCCGCCAGTGTCAAAAGCCGGTCGATGTTGGGATGCTTGCCCGGGTTCTGGCGGGCGTCGTCGGTATGTTCGGCGTAGAGCTCCAGGCCCTTTTTCGCGGCGTCCGCGGTGATCGCGCCGTAGATTTGTCCCAGATGGTTGTAGATCGTCAGCGAACCGGCCTGTCCGGACTTGTTTTCTATCGTCGCGACTACGGCGGAGTTGCCGTCGAGCAACTGGATCGCCGCCAGATGCGAGATGCGGGGTAGCTGTTTCAGGTTCTCGGCAAAAGCCATTTCAAATCCGCCTCGCTAGTTCGGCCGCCTTGCCGATATAGGAGGCGGGTGTCATGTCGAGCAGGCGTTGGCGATCGGCTTCCGGCAGTGGCAGCCTGGCGATGAATTCGCGCAGGGCCTTCTGCTCGATGCCTTTGCCGCGCGTGAGTTCCTTGAGCTGCTCGTAAGGGTTGGGCACGCCGAAGCGGCGCATCACGGTCTGCACCGGCTCGGCCAGAACTTCCCATGAATCCGACAGATCTTCGGCCAGGCGCTGCGGATTGGCTTCGAGCTTGTTCAGGCCGCGCAGCGTGGAGTCGAAGGCGAGCAAGGTGTAGCCGAAGGCGACACCCATGTTGCGCAGCACGGTCGAATCGGTGAGATCGCGCTGCAGGCGCGAGATCGGCAGTTTCTCCGCCAGGTGGCGCAGCACCGCATTGGCCAGACCCAGGTTGCCCTCGGAGTTTTCGAAGTCGATCGGATTGACCTTGTGCGGCATGGTCGAGGAACCGATCTCGCCATCCTTGAGTTTCTGCTTGAAGTAGCCCAAGGAGATGTACTGCCAGATGTCGCGGTCGGCATCGATCAGGATGGTATTGGCGCGCGCCATGGCGTCGAACAGTTCGGCCATCGCATCGTGCGGCTCGATCTGGATGGTGTAGGGGTTGAACTCGAGCCCGAGCGACTCGACGAAGCGACGATTGAAGGCCTCCCAATCGACCTCCGGATACGCCGCGAGATGGGCGTTGTAGTTGCCTACGGCACCATTGAATTTGGCGCAGAGCGATACCGCGGAAATTTGCTTGCGCGCGCGTATCAGGCGCGCTGCAATGTTGGCCATTTCCTTGCCCAGGGTGGTCGGTGTCGCCGGCTGGCCGTGGGTGCGGGCCAGCATGGGCAACTCGGCCAACTGGTGCGCCAGATCGCGCAGGCGTGCGACCAGACCGTCGAGTTGCGGCAAAAGGCTCGCACCGACGGCATCCTTCAGCATCAGCGCGTGGGAAACGTTATTGATGTCTTCCGAGGTGCAGCCGAAATGGATAAATTCGCTGACACGCATGACTTCGGCGTTGCCCGCGAGGCGATCCTTTAGCCAGTATTCCATGGCTTTCACGTCATGGTTGGTGCGGGCCTCGATGGCCTTGACGGCTTCCGCATCGGCGACCGAGAAAGCGGCGATGACAGCGTCCAGTTCGGCAACGGTCGCAGCCGAAAACGCCGGACACTCGGAAATTTCCCCGGCCGCGGCGAGAGCCTTGAGCCATTCGATTTCAACCCGCACGCGATTGCGGATGAGCCCGTATTCGGAAAAATGGATGCGCAGGCTTGCGACCTTCGCGGCGTAACGTCCGTCCAGCGGCGAAAGTGCGGTGAGTGCGTTGAGTGTCATGTCTTTGGCGGGGAAGGTCGCTGCGCGGCAGGCGGGGAAGCGGCCGGATTTTACCATGCAGGCCCCTGCTGCCAGATGACAAGGGGCGTCACGCGTGGCGGCCGGCATCAGGCCCCATGGTATAGTTTCGCCACCCTGAATTTCCCCGATTTCAACACATGAAACTGATTGCCTCGCTTACCAGCCCCTACGTCCGCAAAATCCGAATCGTACTGGCGGAAAAGAAGATCGATTGCGATCTGGTCCTCGATTCACCGTGGGTGGAAGGCAATCAGGTGACGGCGGTCAATCCGCTTGGCAAAATTCCCGTGCTGGTGCTCGACGACGAAAGCACGCTCTACGATTCCCGCGTCATTGCCGAATATCTGGATACCGTGGCGCCCAACAGCCGCCTGATCCCCGCTTCCGGACGCGAGCGCATCAGCGTCAAGCGCTGGGAGGCGCTGGCGGATGGCCTTCTTGATGCAGCGGTTGCGGCATTCCTCGAGGCCAAGCGTCCCGACGGCGAGCGCAGTTCTTCATGGATCGAACGCCAGCGCGGTAAGGTCAATCAGGCCTTGAAAGCGATGTCTGACGAGTTGGGGGGGCTGCCCTGGTGTCAGGGCAGCAGTCTTTCCCTGGCGGATATCGCCGTCGGATGCGCGCTGGGCTATGTTTCCTTCAGGTTCGGAGACATTCGCTGGAGCGAGCAGTATCCGAATCTCTCGCAACTCTACGAAAAGCTCATGCAGCGTTCTTCGTTCACCGAAACGGTGCCGCAGGGCTAGCTTTCGTCCTTGGGTATGGCCAACGGCGAGGCCGTGCCGTCAAGGCGGGCGATCAGCCGGGGTAACAGATTCTTTTCGGCCTGGTCAGTAAGTTCGCCCATCAATTGATCCGCTAGGCCGTCCGTAACCTTCAGGACGGCGTGCGGCAACTCCTGCTCGAGCCAGCGCGACAGTTCCTCGCGCAGTGCGTCGAGGTGTTGTTGCATGTGGGGCGGTGCAGTGGCAAGTGCGGCCTCCTGCTCGGACACAATGTCCGTGAGAACCGGCAAGTCGTCTTCAGGCGGCAGTGTTTCTGGCAACTCCGGAGTTGATCCGGCTACAAACACCCGGGTGCGTCGAATCAGCGCGTCGGCCTTGCGCAATACGCTGTCTGTGTCGTCGGCGGCCACTTTTTATATACCTCCCGAAATATCGCGGTTTTCCAAGGGGTAGCCACGTTCGCGATAGAAGCGGAAGCGCTCGCGGCCAGGGAGCCTGTCTTCATCCTCGACGCTGACGATTTCGACCAATTGTTGGAAGCGGCTGAAGCCCGGTGGAATTTCGTTCGACAAATTCAACAGGCACCCGTCGTGCGGGGTGCTGTCGAGTTCCGACGCGAGAATGATGGGAGTCTCTGCGGCGATCGGATCGCTTGCGCGGCAGTGAGGTGCAAAGCCGGTAGCAGGATGGGTCCATAGCAGGCGATCCAGTTGCTCGCTGAGTTCGCCGGCCGGAACATAGACCACAACATTTTTGCTGTCGCTGGCCGCACGCATGAGCCAGGCAGCGATCGCCTGGAGCCGGTCGCGTGCGCCGTGGAAGAAACTGATCTGTGTCATCCCCGCTTGCGCTTGCCGGTCGGTTTAGGGGCCTTGCGCGCGCGTTCAATCAAGAAGTGGGTTAGCAGGGGCACCGGCCGACCGGTGGAGCCCTTTTCCTTGCCGGAGCGCCAGGCGGTGCCGGCGATGTCGAGGTGTGCCCAGTGGTATTTTTCCGTGAATCGGGCGAGAAAGCACGCGGCAGTTATTGTGCCGGCCGGGCGGCCACCGATGTTTGCCATGTCGGCGAAATTGCTTTTCAACTGTTCCTGATAGTCGTCCCAAAGGGGCATTTGCCAGGCGCGATCATAGGAGTCGTGGCCGGCGTCCAGCAGTTCCTTCGCCAACCCATCGTTGTTGGCGAGTAGTCCGGTTGCCACGTGTCCCAAGGCGATCACGCAGGCTCCCGTCAGCGTGGCGATATCAACCACGCACTCCGGGTCGAAGCGCTCAACGTAGGTAAGGGCATCGCAGAGTATCAAGCGGCCTTCGGCGTCTGTGTTGAGTATCTCGACGGTCTGACCCGACATGGACGTGATGACGTCGCCCGGTTTGGTTGCACCCCCTCCGGGCATGTTCTCCGTGGATGGAATTACTCCGATGACGTTGAGGGGGAGTTTCATCAGGGCCGCCGCCTTGAGGGTCCCCAAAACGCTGGCGGCTCCGCACATGTCGTACTTCATTTCGTCCATCTCCGGCCCCGGCTTGAGCGAAATGCCGCCGGAATCGAAGGTGATGCCCTTGCCGACCAGAACCACCGGCTTTGTCCCGGCAACGCCGCCGGAATGGCGTAGG
>CAIZHL010000425.1 GCA_903932755.1 uncultured beta proteobacterium | reverse complement strand
TCATCCATTCGACGATGACCTCGCCGTCCTTGCGCCGGTTGCGAATCTCGCCGTGCCATTCGCCGCGATTGGTCAACGAACGCCACATGTTGTTGTAAAAGGCCTTGTCCTGCTGCCCGGAATTCAGCAGGCTCGGCGACTTGCCGGTAACTTCCTCGGCGGAATAACCGGTAATTTCCGAGAAACGCCGATTGACCATCAAAATCTTGTTGTCGCGGTCGGTGATCATGACCCCTTCCGCACTGTTCTCGAAGACATGGGCGGCCAATTCCAGTTTGCGTTCCGCTATCTGCCGCGCCCGCTCCTGCTCGATCGAGTCCAGAGCATGCGAGACGCTCTCGGCGAGACTCGCCAGAAGCCTCTGCTCCTCGGTGTCCGCCAGATCTTCGCTCAGGCCGACAATGCAGATGCCGCCCGCTATCCTGCCCGCGATTCGCAAAGGCAAATGCGCCAGACCGTGTGCCTCAAAGCCCGACGGGCTCCCCGCCAGCGTCTTGTCGCAGTCGGCAAGAGAAGCAAAGAAACTGCAATGTCCGACGTCGAGCTCAGCTTTCCTCGAAGGTTCGCGCCAAACGTCGCCGCGCAAGGCCGCAGTAATTCCCGTCGCCAGATCGACATGGTCGCCTACCACCACCATCGCGGGCAATTCATCGCCGTTTGCGTATACCCAGGCAAGGGGGAAGCCTCCAACCGCGTGAAGAATGTCCACGGTCTCCTGAATAAGGACCGGACAGTCGCGGGTCCGCAATATGGCCTCGTTGGTCTCGCTGACTACCCCGAGTGTCCGGTTCAGGCGCAGGATGTGCCGCTGGGCGGCCTTTTGCTGCGTAACATCAAGCAGGATGCCGACAATACCTCCGACTTCGGAATGCGTCGTGGAGAATACCGCCTTGAAGAACACGACGTCCTTTTCTGAGCCATCGACACACCGGACCCGGGTCTCGTAGGTCTGCCTGCCTCCGCTAGCCAGCAACTCCCTGTCCGCCTTGTCATAAACCTCAGCCAGATCCGGCGGCGCGATGTCGTAAACCGTCTTTCCGATCAGGGCCTCGCCAGAGGTACCGTAAAAGTCCTCGAAAGCCTTATTGACGCCGATGTAGGAGAGGTTGGCATCCTTGAAGAAAACCGGCGTCGGAATGGCAGCCAGCAGTTGCTCGACAAAATTCAGGTTCTCGGTCAGTGCCTCATCAAGGTGCTTGTGGGCCGTTATGTCTTCACCGATCTCGAGTACGTGGGACGGCTTTCCGGCAGCATCGAAGAGGGCTATCTTCTTTACCTTTAACCAACGGGCAGTTCCGTCCGGCAATTCAACGAGCTGCTCGGGAATTTCGACAAGCCCACCGTCCCGGATTACCGCCAGATCGGTTTCAATATCGCTTTGTGCCGGTTCGCCCTGGAACAAATCATTGCTCGAAAGTCCCAGCAGTTTCGCCTTCGACTTGCCAAAAACAGATTCACCGAACCCATTTACGCGCACCACCTTGAGGTCGGAGGCGCGTTTCAGCATGATCATGCTCGGGATGTGCTCAAAGATCGAGTCGAGCAAACCATGCGATTCCCGCAGTTCGATCTCGCTTTGCTTGCGCCGCTCGACTTCAGACTTCAGCGTCTCCTTGTCCAGGGCCAGTTGCAATGTCCGCAGCGCAACCTGTGCACTCATTTCGGCGGAACGACGAAGCAGGAGGTAGGTCAGCAAACTGACGAGCAACCCTCCCACAAGCAGCAGTATCAGCTCGGTTAGGGCGATTGGAGGCGCGGTCCAATTCGCCGGCGGACTCTCGCGCAGCCATAGCCGATCCCCCTGCGACAGACGCAGCTCCCAGCTGAACGCGTTGGCCCTCAAATCGCCACCCACCGCAATGAGTTCCCGGCCCTCAACGGCGCCCTTCTGAATGTAATCCATGCGTATCGAATAGCCCAGGGCCGAGAGGTCTTCAAGCCTCATGATTCGCGAAAGCTCCGCCAGTTCCACCGTGGCAACGATATACCCCCATGGCTGCGACCGCCCGTTGGCGTGCTGCAAACGCACAGCCTGCGTCGCAGAGAAGGACGTCCTGTTGGCCGAAACAATCGGCAGTCCATCGCTAGCCAGGCTCCCGCCCGACTCAACAGGCGCGGACCATTGGGTGGCATTCAGCATACTAAGGTTGGCGGAAGCTTCACCTCTTGCCACTTTTAAGCCCGGCTGGCCTTCCGGAACGATTTCCAGGCGACCGATGATTTCATTGGCTTTCAGAACCGCCCCTGCAGCGGCTCCCCATGCCTTCGGAGAAACGCTTGCATCCGGGCCAATAGCCACGATCAGCAGATCAGGAGCAAGCAGCGCCTGTCTCAGCAGGGTCTCGGCCAGCGTGGCGCGGAGTTGCATATCCCGTTCCGCATCCCGGACACGCTCGCCCAGTCCGTGGTGATCCCGTGTGTAATAGCTTCCCACCGGAACCATGAAAAAGATCCCCGCAAGCCCGGCCACAGCCAATGCGCCGAGCTTGCCGGCTGCAATTTTCTGAAGGATCCTTATCAAGTTTGGCAAAGCGATTCCAAATAATGAGAAAACTTTACCGGGCTCGCGAAGACTAATGAACGCACTTTCCCTTGAACAAAGCAGTAAGGCAAGGCGTTTCAGGCAAGCGTGCTGATCGGAGCCGGAAGATTGGTGGCTACACGCAAATATCAAGCCTAAACATAATCATTCTCAGGAATCGTGTGAACAAAGGTTTCCCAGGCTTGACCATGGACGAAACATGGTCGAAAAAAAAGGGCGTTGCCGCCCTTTTTTGAAAGCTTGACGGGTCAGGCCTTCTTTGCCCAGGCCACGCAATAACCTTTGGGCGAAACTTCGGTGTCGCCCGGGAAAATCTTGCAACCGCCCATATCCGCAGCAGACTTGCCCGGAACGAACTGAATGCAGGTAGCACAGGTCTTGTCGCCCTCGGGCGAATCCTTGTACTTCATCGATGTGCGCATCGCATCGTTCTTGGCGGCGATCGAAACCACGGGAATCATTGCCAGGGCGGCGGCGCCCAGCTTAAGCATGTTACGGCGAGACTGATCCATTGAAATATCTCCAGTTTAGTACCCCCCAAACCCGGGGGCCGGGTGCAACTCTAGCAAATAACGTGTCCGCTAGGAAATCGTTGACCCCAGGGGGCGAATTTGGTTCGAAACTGCCCAAAGAACTCCAGGTTCCGGCAGCGCGCAACGATTGTCCAGTACAAATGTCGGGGCTGATTCAAATCCACTGTTCAGGTTGGCTGAGTACGTAGGGCAGGATCAATTGCCCCCCAACGCGGGATGGCGAATCGTGATGATGACCTCGTTGCGCGAATCCGTAACAGGGATCAACGTAATGTTGTCGCGCCCCTTCACCGTAGTCGCCAGGACTGCATACAAATACATCTGGTCATCCTCATCATCAGCGCCGATCCGGATCCGAACCGGCAGATGCGCATAGGATAGACGCGAACAGACCCGGCCGATATCCGTCATCAGCTTTTCTAGGCTGAGGTGTCGGCCTTTGAGACTGTCCAGGCTGAGTTTGATATTGATCACATCGATATGCTCAGGCCCGTCCCGTCGCGTCAGCATGTGGTAATCAAAACCGTCGCGACCGATGGCTTCCGACAGGCGCTCGTGAATGTCGCTCCGCTCCCGCACCGCACCGGGATCAATCTGTTTGCTTGGCGCACAACCCTGCAAGGCGACCAATGCCACTGCGACAACTGCGATCACGCCGGCCCCGTAAATCATCATCGCCGCAGTTTCAGGTGCCGCGGGACACCTGCTGCCCAGAAGTTGCCAAGTAGATGTGGCGAGCGCAGCATTGGCTACTTCCCGCCGGATACCGGCCCATGCGGGATGCTATGGCACCGGTCGCAGGAAAAGAAGGTAATGAACGCTACGCGGTCGTGGCACATACCGCAATATTGTCCGCGAAATATCTCGTTCATCGAAACAGGATTTGCACCGGACTTCGGGACGAATGGAACCGGATGGCAGTTCGAGCAGTCGAGCCAAAGCGTGTGAGACTGATGAGGAAAACGGACATAAGGCATTTCCTTTGTGTTCTTCATCACGACATCAAGGTCCAGCACGTTCATCTTGTCCGCGGAGGACAGCCCTGCCCTCGGAACGATCGCTCCGGAACGTAGGGCAGCCATCCAGTCCGGAAAACCGACCACATCGCGCTTCAAGTATCGTGTGGCGTCATCGATTCTTTGAAGGCGCAAAAAATCCGGGTTTGATTCGTCATATATGCGATTTCGCTCCAGGGCGGCGCGAGCCGGGTGCAGTTCGGGCTCGGAAACCTCTGCCGCCGGAGTGTCCTCAACCGGCGGCACATTCGGCGCCGCCTTGAGAAACGCGAAAAGCTTGCTTTCTCCTGCGAAGGCGACTCCTAGCGCCGAACCAAGCAACAGGAGGATCACCGCCATGCGCAACCCTTTGATACAAAACCGCGCTGTTCCAACGACGGTCCGTTCGGGCATGAAAGTTCTTCTGCCTGACCGAGTCATCAATGGCCGTGCAGGCTGGCGCCAAGCCGGCCTATTTTCCCCGCCTCAAATGGGCAACACCGCCATAGCTGCCGACCCAAAGTGAGCCATCCGCTGCGGAAGCCATGGCAAATATGTTGTTTGCAAACAATCCATCGGCCGTCGTCAGCGCCTTGGCAAACTTGCCTTTCTGCCAGCGGGTAAGGCCATTGTTGGTTCCGATCCAGAGTTCCCCCTTGGGATCAAGGTGCAGGGAAAACACATGATTTCCGGGCAAGCCTTCGGTAGTCGTATAGCTTTGCCAGCGCTGCCCATCAAATCTCGACAAGCCTCCGCCCCAGGTTCCGGCCCATACCTGTCCGGCGGCATCGACCTCGAGAGCAACAATGTAGTTCGGGTTATAGGCTACGTCGACATCCTGCAAACCCATTTCCTCTTTCTGTTTCGCGTGATGCACAGATTGCTTGCCCGGATCGCTTTTGAAGGCGATGTCCTTCTTGACCCGGTCGTAGGATGCACCCATGCCTTTGGCGTGATTCCAGTTTTCCCACCGGTTTTTTGCGAAGCGCGCCATGCCGCCTTCGGTCGCCAGCCAGATATCGCCGTTCTTGCCCTCTGCAAGTCCATAGACCCAGTCGTTGGGCAAGCCGCCCTTGGTGTTGTCGACGGTATATAGATCCCACTTGCTGCGATCGTCCAGATCACCGCCACGGATGCGGTTGGCCCCCGACCAGGTCGCGATCCAGATATCGCCATTTTTTGCGGTAATCACGTCATAGACGAATGCATCGCCGAGGCCTTCCGGGATGTTGTAGGTCTTCCACTTGCCGGTTTTTTCATCGAGCAGGGAAAGCCCGCCGCCATAGGTGCCGACAGCAATCTTGTCTTTGACCTTGCCAACGAAGAACATGCCGTTTGACAGCAATCCGTTCTTGGTATCGAAGAGCTTGAAGCTGTCGTTCTTGGTGTCATAGCGCACGACACCGCCGGTAGTGCCGACCCAGATCACTCCACCATCGTTGTAAAGGGACTTGACGTTCTTGTTGCCGACCCGAAAATGCGTGAACTTCGCCTTGTCATCTACCGTCAGTTTGCCTTCACGTGCAGGTTGTGCGATCGGCGGGTGATTTGCCCCCAGGGCCGCATTGGCCGCTGTCCCGGTTGCCGGAGCAACTGCCGGGACTGGCTGTTTCGGCGCATCGGCCGAAATCGCGGCGCCCGCCGCAAAAAAAGCACAAGGTGCGAGCAGTGCGGCCGCAAGCCGACCGATTCTCAGTTCAGGAGTTTTCATGGAGTTCACTTGACCGCTATCCTCACTACACCACGCTTCGTCCCGGCCCAGACGTTCGCTCCAGGCGTCAGCGCCAGCGCGTAGACGTTTTCATCCAGCAAGCCGTCCTTGGTACCGATGGTTCGCCACGTCTTGCCGTCATAGCGCGAGACCCCCTTGTCGGTGCCGAACCAGAAAACGCCACTGTCATCCTGGGCGATCGAATAGACGATATTGCCGGCCAGGCCGTCCTTCGTTGCCAAACTGGTCCAGCGCTTGCCGTCCCAGCGACTGACGCCGCCACCCCAGGTACCGGCCCAAATACTGTTGTCTCGGGCGACGAGGATCGAGAACACATAATTGGGATTGTAGGTACCCATGCCCTGCGCTTCAGTTGCCAGGTCATGGCGCGAACGGGTGCCAAGGCCGGTATTCGGACTGGTCGGCAGTCCTGCCGGATTATCCGCACCGAGCCCGTCCTTGTGGGTCCAGGATTTCCAGCGCTTGCCGTCGTACATCGAAACACCGCCTTCGGTGCCGAACCAGACACGCCCTTCTCTATCGACACCGAGGCCATATACCCACTCGTTGATCAGTTCCTTGACGTAAGTGGTGAACTTCCCGGTCTTGACGGTGAACATGTTGGCGCCGGCCCATGTGCCTATCCAGAGATTTCCATTCTTGTCATTGGCGAAGGAGTAAATCCAGTAGTCGGCAAGTCCATGCATCGGAAAATAGGTCTTCCATTTGCCGTTCTTGTAGCGGGATGCGCCGCCGGCGTTGGTGCCAAACCAGGTGTAGCCCTGCGAGTCGATGCCCAGGGCGAAAACATATTCGTTGGCGAGGCCGTCGTTTCGGGTGAATGTCTTGCGCGGCGCGGCGGTCTTGAGATCGATCTCCATTGCGCCGACGGAGGTGCCGACCCACAGCGAATTTCCAGCCTTGTCGTGCAACAGGGAACGGACATAGGTGTTGTTGCCGGTTTCGAACCGGTCGATCACCTTCTCGGTTCCCTGAGCCAGTACCGGCCCGGAAAGCAGACCAAACGCTGCAATGATGGGGATCAGCTTGCGACGGGCATTCCAGAACAGCATCAGACGGACTCCCTCAGCGCATCTGCCGCGCGTATTGCAACACATCAAGAATCTCGTCGTTCTTGAGCGAACCCATGAAAGGCGGGCAACTGTTTTTTCCCATCTGCACCCGCTGCAGAAGAACCATATCCGGCTGCATCAGGCGCTCCTTGGTGACAAAACTGGGCGCCTGCGGAATTGTCGGTACCCCTGTCAAGCCATGGCATCCGGCGCAGCGCTGGTTGTAAAGGCGCTGCCCCCGCTGCAAATCAATAGCCTGCGCGTTCTGCGCAAGACTGAAGACGACCAGCCCGAACGACATGGCTGATGCGATTGTCCCTTTTCTCATAATGCTTACCCCCTTCGACGTTTTTTCGGCGGAACCGGTTTGAGGCTGATGATTTTCTGTTTAATCTGTTCAGACTTCACAGGATCCACCGTCAGTCCGTAGTCACCCGAAAGATAGGCTTGCTGCAACGCCTCAAGTGCGGGAATGAAATTCAAGTCGGCGGCGGCCGTGATCCACTTCAGCGCCTCCGCACCCTTGCGCTGTTCCTCGGGAATGCCCAATTCGCCGCGAAGATAAGCTTGAGCCAGGAGTTGCACGGAGGTGACGTGTCCTGCATCGGCCGCCTTGACAAAGAGAGCCTTGGCCGCAACGACATCTTTCGCAGTGCCCTCCCCGGCGGCCAGCATGTTGCCCAGCCCGTACATGCCTTCCGCACTGCCCGCGTCGGCTGCCTTCCTGAAGTAGATGACTGCCTGTTCATCCTGCTCCGCGCCATCATAGATCGTTGCGAGGACTACCGCGGCCTCGATATGTCCGGCATCGGCCGCCTTGCGCAACAGCGGTACCGCCACAAAAAAGTCCGTGCGCTGGTATGAAACCATTCCGGCGGCATAGTCTTCGGCGGGTCCGGCATTGGCAGACCCGATGCACGCGCCAAGGACAAGCGCCAGTGCAATCCGCCAACCGCTGAAGTACGTTTTGATTCCGGCCATCACCATCAACTCACCCCATGAACACCAAAAAGGTTGCCTGCCAAACCGGCAAGCAGACTAGCTTACTCGCAACGCTTCGAACTCTTCTATTTTGCGGTACAGGCTCGACAGGCCGATCTCAAGCTGCTGCGCGGCGGCCTTGCGATCCCCGCCGCATTCCTTGAGAACGCGGAAAATGATATCAGCTTCCGCTCGTCGAACCTGATCACGCAAGCTGCCACCTGCAGAAAAGACTTTTTGTTCGCGCGACGGCTTTTTGCCCTGAACCGACAGGCCTGGCGGCAGATCGCCGACCGTGATGCGTCCGCCGTCCGCCATGATCACGGCCCGGCCGATAACGTTTTCGAGTTCGCGGACATTCCCCGGCCAGCGGTATTCCAGCAACAGTTCCTCCGCCTCAGGATCAAGTTCGATCCCGGCCTCTCCCATTGGTTTCGCCGTCTCGAGAAAAAACCGGATCAGGCGCAAAACATCTTCTCCGCGGTCCCGCAGCGGAGGCAGATCAATATGGAACTGGGAAATCCGGAAAAACAAGTCTTCGCGAAACGTTCCTGCCGCAACCATCGCCGGCAGGTCCCGATTGGTCGCCACCACGATGCGCGTATCGACTTTCCGCAACTGTTCGCCGCCAACGGGACGGATTTCCTTGTCTTCGATGACATGCAGCATCTTGGTCTGCATGTGCAAGGGCAATTCGCCGATTTCGTCGAGAAACAGCGTCCCGGTATCGGCTTGGGCAAACAGGCCCTTGCGCGCCTGAACAGCTCCCGAGAATGCACCCTTGGTGTGGCCGAAGAGCTCGCTCTCCAGCAGGGTTTCGGGTATGGCACTGCAATTCACGGGAATGAACGGCGCCTCGGCGCGAGAACTTTGATCGTGGATGAACCGCGCCAGGACGCCCTTGCCGGTGCCGCTCTCGCCGGTAATCATGACCGTACTGCCGATCGCCGCCACGCGGGTGGCGAGGCGCTCTACCGCAGCCATCGGTGCCGACGTAAATTTGAAGCGGACATTTTCCCGTTCGCCGCTGACAAACTTGCGCAGCGCAACGTTCTCGGCCTTCAATCCAAGCAGAGTCTGCGCCTGGCGCAGGCGATACAAGAGTTCCTCGCTGTCGACCGGCTTGACCATGTAGTCCATGGCGCCGGCACGCAGGGCTTCGACCGCGGTCTGCACCGAAGCAAACGCGGTCACCATGATGAAAATGGTCGGGACGCCCGCACTCTTCATGCTGCGCACCAGTTCGACCCCGTCACCATCTTCCATTTTGATGTCGCAAATCGCCAGATCGACGTCACCGCGAACCAGCTTGCCGGCGGCCTCCTTGACTCCCGCAGCCATGTCCACCGAATATCCGGCACGACGCACCGTAGCGGCAATTATCTGCCTCAATGCCAGTTCGTCGTCGATGATCAGTACATGCACGCGACTTCTCCTAAAGCACCGGCTCAGCCGGGACCGGCAACATGACCCGTACAGTGGTTCCCTGCCCCACTGCAGATTTGACTTCGATCTCCCCGCCGTCCTGTTGCATGAGGCTGCGACACAGTGACAAGCCCAAACCTGAACCACGCCCGGGAGGCTTGGTTGTGAAGTGGGTTTCGAAGATTCTCACAAGGTTTTCTGAAGCAATTCCCGGGCCATTGTCCGTCACCGCCAGCACCACAACACGTCCGGCGAGACGTGTTTCAACCCTGATCGCGGGTGCCAGGCCTTCCCTCCCCTCGAGTGCGTCGGCGGCATTGATCAGCAGATTCATCAAGACCTGGACGACATGGTCCGAAACCACCAGTGGTGCCGGCAGGCCGTCAGCCAGATCCTGTTTCAGCACGATGCCGCGGAAGCGCTTGTCGAAACTGATGAAATTGCAGGTGCTCCGAACCAGGGTATTGACGTCGATCAGCGCCGGTTCAAGCGGACGCTGCAGCGAGAACTCGCCAATCTGCCGGGTAATCGTCATCACACGGCGCGCCTGATCGAGAATCAGGTCAATCTGCTGATCGGCGCGCCGCGCCGCATGGCAGCCCTGATTTCGCTCGTTGACGAGGCTTTCCGCCACGCCCACGATCGCGGCCAGCGGATTGTTGATTTCATGTGCCACTGCTGCAGCCAGCGAACCGACCGCCGCCATTTTCTCGGTATGGAACCGTTGTTGACGTGACAACTCCAGCTGGTTCTCGCGAGACTTGAGTTCAGCTTCCATGTCGTTGACCGCCGACATGAGTTCCCCCAACTCGTCCCCGCGCGTCACCGCCAGCGGCTCGCCGCGGTAACCGCGCACGATTTCTCCGGCACGCTGCTTGACGGCGCCGATGTCACGCGAAAGATGCCGGAAAAACAGGCTGGCTACAGCGCCCAAAATTCCAACGCCCAGCGCCATCATCACGAATAGTTCCAGGGTCAGGCGATGAAACGTTTCGCGGTAGCTCTGCATGACAGTCTGCTTGCGATCGCGAATGGCTGACGTCAGGACATCGAGATCGAGTACGAGCTGGTGCAGTGCTTCCCGGAGTCCGGCGATCACGGCACGGGACGGGTCTCGCTGCAGCGACGCTTTGAAGCGGAACAGAACGTCAATGTGGCGGGCAAGGTCAACCCGGCTACTCTTTACGCCGCCAAGCCGCGAAGTGACCGTATCCAGTTCCAGGATCAGGATCGCTGCCGAACGCGAAAGGTCTTCACTGAAGTAGTGTTCATTGACAGCGAGGATGGCGTGGGAAACTGTAAAGTTCAAGGCGATCTGGTCTTCGTCGAGAACATGTACGGCTTCGATTTCATGCACGGCATCGAACAGCAATTTCCTTTCCCAGCCGATGACTGCCGTTGCCAAAAGCATGTAGACGAGCAGGCCGCCGATTACCCACGAACCGGTTCTGGCAAAGTTCGTCGGCCGCACGCCGCGTGTCCTGGCCGCCGGAGGCGAGTTCGGGGTGTCTGAGCTGGCGTCGTTGTCTTGCAGCATGGATCAGGGTGCGGACGAAAGGTTCGGCGGACACAACAGGGAAGGTACAATTATCAAAGATGTCCGACTTGTCCGCTATGCATGACCTTCAAGGAAACCTAGATGTATTCCAGATGGACCGCGCCGCTCGCCCTTGCCTTTGCTTTCCTGCCAATCCCTGCGGCCAATGCCGCACCGCTCGACGATGCGCTCAAGGTACTTGAGGCCGGCGGCAATGCCCAGGCCATCGAAATCCTGACAAAGCTTGCCAACGAAGGCAACCCGCTGGCGCAGCTTCGCCTTGGCGACCTGTATTTTCATGGCAAGGGAGTCAGCGAGGACGAAAACAAAGCGATTTACTGGTGGAAGAAATCGGCTGCCAGCGGCAACGCCGAAGCCATGTACCAGATCGCACATGCCTACCTGTTCGGCAACACCGCAGCAAAAAGTGTCGCCGATCCCGACCGGGAGGCCGCCACCTGGTACTTCCAGGCTGCCAGTGCCGGCCATGCCGAAGCCGCCTACACGCTGGGCCTGCTTTTCATCGCCGGCAAGGGCGTCGTCGAAGACCGCAACGAAGCCATACGCTGGTTTCGCGTCGCCGCAGGCAAGGGCCATGTCGAAGCGCGCAAGGCGTTGGAAACTACTGAAAAATCGATCACGCGCCCTGCAGCAAAACCCAAACGCTGAGCCGGCCGAGGGCAAGGCCCCGCAAGGCCTCACTTGACGACGGTGCCGATCGTCACCTTCACGCCGCTGGCGCCCACCGCCACGGGCGCCGAAAAACCTTCGAAATCGCCTGGCTTGGCCCCTGCGTCACCGCTGCGGGACAGGCGCGCGCCGATCACGACCGACTTGGCCGAAGAAAGCCGTGCGGTAGGCATCATCGACATCGAATCATCAAGCTTGAATTCGTAGGGCAACCTGGCGGCATTGATGCGAGCCATCGCCAGCGGAACCCTCGATCCGTCCGTGCCGCGGGCGAAGACGAACAGCGTGGCATCGGCCGGCGCCTTGCCGGTCAGCTCGGGAGCAAGAACGATGGTGCCGGATACCGATGGCCCCGCCGCGGCTCCGGCCGGTGATGCCGCCGGTGCCGCTGCGCCCGGTACGACGCCCGCCTGCAGCGGAACGCCGCCCATCCGGCGCTGCGCATCCGCGATGCTGTTGCCGATGCTCTGCGCCGCCGGAGAATCCGGCGGGACCAGGGCCAGTATCTTTTGCCACTGCTGAATCGCGAAAGCGAAGTCGCCGCGTTCGAAGCCCGCCGAACCCATCAGGGCCAGCGACTTGATGTGACGCGGATCGATGGCCAGGGCGCGGGCAATGATCTTCTCCGGTTCACCGCCGAGCCGGCGCCCCTGTGCCATCGCCATGACATCAGCGTAATCGGCGAGCAGGTTGGCGTTGGGCGGCAGCAGTGCGGTCGCGCGTCCGAGCGCCGCCGCGGCTTCCGGATAGCGACCGAGCGTCGAATAGGACCGTCCCAGCATCAGCCATCCTTCGCCATCATCGGGATTGGCCTGCAGCCGCTCGGCCAGTTTCGCGGCCATGGCCTGGATCTGCTGCGGCCCAAGTGAGTGTGCTCCCGCCGAACCGCCCGCATCCGCGGCTTGCTGCGGCTTCATGGCTTCCGGCGAGCCAAGCAGGAAATACAGGACGACCACCAGCGCCGGCAAGCCGACACCAAGGCCAATCGCCAGCGTCAACTTGCGTCCGGTGGAATAGGATTTTGCGACACCGACGCCGTCTTCCAGCGCGCGACGCTCGAGCTCGGCCTGCTCCTCGGCAAATACCTTCGGGTCGAGGGTTCCCGCCTTGCGCTGGGCTTCGAGATCGTCCAACTGGTCGCGCAATACCGCAACGCTCAACTGGCTGGCACTGCCCAGCCGCTGCTTGCGCTCTTTCAGGAGCAAGGGAACCAGCAACAGCGCCAGCACTGCCAGCGTCAAAAGGATGGCAACGATTACAAAAGTAGTCATGGGCGATCAGCCTCGCGTTTACCCAGAAGTTCAATGGCCTGCTGATGCTCGCCGGCGGTGAGTTCCGCGGCGACCTGTCCGCCGCGCTTGCGCAGTTTCATCGCCAGGAAAACCAGGCTCAGGATCAGCAACAGGAAGGGCCCGCCCCACAGCAGCCAGGTGGTGTTCTTCACCGGCGGCCGGTAGAGCACGAAATCGCCGTAGCGCTGGACCATGAAGTCCATGATCTCCTTGTCGTTCTTGCCGGCGACGATCATGCTGCGGATCTCGCGCTTCATGTCGTTGGAAAACGACGATTGCGAATCGGCGATGCTCTGCCCCATGCAGGTCAGGCAGCGCAACTCCTCGGCCAACTTGTTCACCCGCGCCTCCACCACCGGATCGCCGACCGGCTGTGCCATTCCCTCGGCGGCATTTGCGAACTGCAAGCCCGGGAGCAGCAACACCACAATCAGGAAACGCCGTAGCGCCAGCGCCGACTTTTCCGTCACCGCAAGCAAACGACTCAGCCGATCAACCACGCGCAAGCTCCTCTGCCAGCGGCAGGATCTTGGTCTTCAGGGCTTCCGCGGTGACCGGACCGATATGCTTGTAGCGGATCACGCCATTCTTGTCGATCAGAAAGGTTTCGGGTACGCCATACACGCCGAAGTCGATGCCCACGCGGCCGTCGGCATCAACCGCCGACACCAGGTAGGGATCGCCGCCGTGCTGGGTCAGCCAGGCCATCGCCGCAGCCCGGTCGTCCTTGTAATTGAGTCCGACAATGGCGATTTTCTTCTGCTGGTTCAAATCAATCAGCACCGGATGTTCCTGGCGGCAGGAGACGCACCACGAGGCCCACACGTTGAGCAGCCAGACCTTGCCGCGCATGTCCTCGGCCGAGATGAACTTGTCGCCGGCATGCAACTGCGCCAGGCGGAAATTCGGCACCTGCTTGCCGATCAGCGGAGACGGAACCTCACGCGGGTTCAGGCGCAAGCCGGCCGCGAGAAAGCCGACGAGTACGATGAAAATTGCCAGGGGAAAAAGAAAACGCCTCATTGAAACTCCTTAAACCGTCACAGCGGGACGAGTGTCCGCGACATCCTCGCGCTGCCGGATCCGGTACCGGCGATCCGACGCCGCCAGCAATCCACCGAGCGCCATCAACAGGCAACCGCCCCAGATCCAGCTGATCAGCGGCTTGTGCTGGACGCGCACGATCCACGAAACATCGTCCACCGGTTCGCCCAGCGAAACATACAGATCGCGAAACAGGTTGGTATCGATGGCCGCTTCGGTCATCGGCATCTTTTGTACGAAATACATGCGCTTTTCCGGATGCATCACGGTGACCGGCTTGCCGTCGCGCGTGACGTTCATCGTCGCCCGCACCGCCATGTAGTTCGGCCCGCGCCGCTCGCCGATCTCGATCAGCTTGAAATCGTAGCCGCCCGCAGAAGCCGTTTCACCCGGTCTCATTTTCACTTCGCTCGCCGTCTCGTAGCCCTTGACCAGGGTGACGCCGAAGATGAACACGCCGATGCCGACATGGGCGGTCAGCATGCCCCATTTGGCCAGCGGCACCGACGCCAGGCGCTGGCCGAAAGACGCATCGCCGCCGCGCTCGCGCAGGTGTTGGGCCAGCACGGTAACGCTAGACGCCACGGCCCAGAAGCCCAGCAACAAACCGAAGGCCAGCAGGGGAGACCAGCGCCCCAGCACCAAGGGCAACGCAATTGCTGCAAGCACGGCGACCCCCACCGCCCAGCGCAGTCGCGGCCAGAAATCGATGAAGCGCGCCTGCTTCCAGCGGGCGAAGGGTCCGAGGCCCATCAACAACACCAGCGGCGCCATCAGCGGCGCAAACACCGCCTCGAAATACGGCGGCCCCACGGAGACCTTGCCCAGGCCCAGCGCATCGAGGAACAGCGGGTAAAGCGTGCCCAGCAATACCGCACCTGCGGCGACCACCAGCAGCACGTTGTTTACCAGCAGAAAGGTCTCGCGCGACCACAGCTCGAATTTGCCGCCCATGCCGACCGACGGCGCGCGCCACGCATACAGCAGCAGCGAGATGCCGATCACCGCGACCAGGAAACCCAGAATGAATATGCCGCGCTTCGGATCGGTGGCGAAGGCGTGCACCGAGGTCAGCACGCCTGAGCGCACCAGGAAGGTACCCAGCAGCGACAGCGAAAAGGCCATGATCGCCAGCAGCACCGTCCAGTTCTTGAATCCGCCGCGCTTCTCGGTCACCGCCAGGGAATGGATCAGCGCCGTGCCGACCAGCCAGGGCATGAAGGAGGCGTTCTCCACCGGATCCCAGAACCACCAGCCGCCCCAGCCCAGTTCGTAATACGCCCACCACGAGCCGATGGCGATTCCCAATGTCAGGAAAAGCCAGGCCACCGTGGTCCACGGCCGCGACCAGCGCGCCCAGGCCGCATCCAGGCGACCTGAAATCAGGGCCGAAATCGCGAAGGCAAAGGCCACGGCAAAGCCGACATAGCCGATGTAGAGCAAGGGCGGATGGATCGCCATGCCCGGATCCTGCAGCAGCGGATTGAGGTCACGCCCGTCAACGGCCGCGGGTATCAGGCGATCGAAGGGATTCGAAGTGAACAAGAGGAACATCACGAAGCCGACCGTGATGAGTCCCATGACCGCCAGCGCATTGGCCACCGTCTCCAGCGGCAGGCGCTGGCTGAAGGCGGCCACCGCGACGGTCCACACCGACAGGGTGAACACCCAGAGCAGCATCGAGCCTTCGTGACCACCCCACACCGCCGCCACCTTGTAGAAGGTCGGCAACATGGTGTTCGAGTTCTGCGCGACGTAAAGCACCGAAAAATCGTTGCCCACGAACGAGATGACGAGGCAGGCAAACGCGGTCAGCATCACCAGGAACTGGGCTGCGGCAGCGGGCCGCGCGATGCCCATCAGGCGCATGTCGCCGCGCAGGCTGCCGACGATGGGCACGACGCCTTGCACCAGCGCCACCGCCAGGGCCAGGATCAATGAAAAATGACCAATTTCCGGATACATCGTTTACCCCCGTGGGTCCGTCACACGACGTTGAGCCGTGTTGTAACGCAAGTTGCGTGCCGCATTTTACTTGGCGGCGGGCTTGGCGTCCCTTGCGAGTTTGTCCCGCCATTCCCAGACTCCCGCTTCCGCGCGTCGGCGGAAAGGATCGTCGGGCTTGGCCCGGTGCAGCCAGGCCTCCATCGCCTCCAGTGCGCCACGATAGTTGCCCAAACCTTCCTGTGCCTCGGCCATCCCGAAATAGGCATTCAACTGATTGCGATTGATCTCGGTGGCACGATCGAAGAAATCCAGGGCTTCCCGGTAGCGCTTCTGGCCCAGCATGGCGAATCCCATGTTGGCATGGGCTTCCGGCATGCCCGGCGCCAGATCCAGGACACGGCTGAAGGCGGTCATGGCGTGCTCGTATTCCTTGGCATGCAGCATGATCACGCCCTGCTTGAAGCGGATGTCGATTTCTTCCTTGCGCTTCTGGTCCACATGCGCCTTGAGTCCGGGCTCGCCGCTGTCGTTGATCCACCGGTCGAGCAGATAGCCGCCGCCCGCCACCAGCAGCACCGTTACCACCAGGCCGACAACGCGCAGATCCCGCCCGCGTCGCGCCGCAATCGTGGAGGGCTCAGCCATGGCGCGCCACCCGCAGCGAAACGCCGGGCCACATCTGGCGCAGCACCAAGTAAAGGAACATCAGGATGCCCGCCGTGGCCAGGCTGCCGCCGAGGCCGAGGAACACCCGCGACACCGCTTCGACGCTGAACTCGACGCCGACATTGCCCGCCATCTTGCGCGGCGCGCCCATCAGCCCCGCTCCGGCCAGACCGGACATCATCATCAGAATGCCATAGCCATACAGGCGCAACTGCAAGCCGACGCGCGATGGCGGCGGCATGACATGGCCCAGGATCGGCAGGACGGCGTAAGTCAGCCCCATGAAGGCCAGCGTCACGGCGCCGATCGTGCCGTGATAATGCGCGGTCACCAGGGTCGTCTGGCCGTCGATGATCGTACCCAGCACGATGCCGCATACCAGCAGCAGCAGCGACAGCGAAAATCCGGCGGCCGGCACCGCCTTCATGCGCCAGTGCAGCACCAGCAGGATGCCGCCCAGCAGCAGCGGCACTTCCCAACTGGTCCATTGCATCAACCGGGTGAAGGCGACGAAATATTCGCCGCTGGCAGGTCCCAGCACCAGCAGCACGGGGGCGGCCAAACCGGGTGCCGCGCCCAGCAAGAGCAGCCACTTGAGCCGGCGCGCCGACGGCAGCGCCAGTGCCGGCGGGCACAGCCCCAGCCAGGCCAGCAGCATCAAGGTGGTGAGGCAGAACTGCCAGATATGGCCCGGCCCCCAGAACAGGGTTTCGAACAGCGCATGACCGGAGAAAGATGCCGACACCTGCCACCAGGTCACCGCCAGTACCGCCAGCGCGGTCAGCACCACCGCCGCCGCCAGCCACAAACCCAGCCGCAGCACGCCGTCGAGCGACTCCGGTGAAAAGTCGGCGCCGGCGATACGGCGAACGCTGCCGCTTTCCTGCCCTGTCGGCCGCCATGGCCAATCCGCGAGCGCCGCCGAGGCGCTGATCAGCACCGCCAGCCCGTAAATCGCCAGTCCCGTCAGGAATACCGGGTTGTCCAGCACCGGCATGTAATTGCTCATGAGCGGGCGCACTGCGCCCAGCGCCGGAGACGCTGCCATCAGCAAGGCGCCCAGCGCCGCCAGCGCCAGCGCCGTCCAGCCCCAGCCGCCCGGCGCCCGCCGCGCAGCGAGGCTCCAGAGCATGCCGGCAAAGGCCATGAACCAGACCCACTGCGACAGATTGACATGCAGTGTCAGCGCCACGCGATAGAACTCCGTTCCCGGAAACAAGGCGCCGAGGCCCGGAACGCGCGCCATGACGATGAGGATGGCGAACAGCGCCGAGGCCGCCACGGCGGCGGTTGCCAGCACCAGCCAGCCCAGCGCCAGTTGCGCCCCCGCCTCGTGGCGCTGCGGCGACAGCATGGCGGCCAGCCTCATACCGCGCCCTTGTGCGGCGAGTCGGAAATGAAGGGGATGCCGAAGAATGTCAGGAAGGCAAAGACGAAAACCGCAAGAATCATCCAGGAACCGACCACGGGCGAGCTTTTCATGGTCAAACGCCAATGCAAGGCGAATGCCAGCATGATCCAGGTAATGAAGGACCAGGTCTCCAGCGGATCCCAGGCCCAGTAGCGGCCCCAGGCGTCCTGCGCCCAGATCGCACCGGAAATCAGCATCAGGGTCTGGAAAATGATGCCCAGCGCCATGAAGCGATAGGCCAGATCATCGAGGCGCTCGTCCGCCGGCAGACCGGCGAACCGCGAAACGCCGACCCCGGCGCGGCGCAGCAGGATCACCCCGGCCATGCCCACCGCCACCAGCACCGTGCCAAGGAATACCTTCGACAGCCCGACGTGGATGTACAGCCAGGGCGTGCGGAAGGTCCGCGGGAAATGGCCTTCGTGGGTGCTGGACAAGGTCATCCAGCCCAGCATGATGAAAATGATCGGCATCACCACCGCCGCCGTGCCGCGGATAGCCGGGTAGCGCCAGTAGGCGAAGGCGAAGATCAGGCCGAAGCTCCAGACATTGCTCGCCAGGATTTCGAACATGGTGATGAACGGGCCATGCCCGAGGCGTTCCCAGCGCAAGCCCAGGGAAACACTGAGCAATATGAGGCCCAGGACCAGGCTGCCGAGGACGAAGCGATGCGGCGATTTTTTCAGCACCACGCCGAAAATCGCCGTCACGCCGGAAAGCACGTAGGCCACTACCGCCACCCAGAGAATCTGCAGTTCCCGTTGTTCCATATCCTGATATCAACCCTCGGCTTCGGTGCCCCGCATCGCGCACCTCGACTCCGCCAGCCGGTAAAATGTCGCCACTCTTTCGTTCTGGGTCATCGTCATGGAAAAGAATTCGCCAACTGCAAGCACCGGGAAAGTCCGTCTCGCCAACTGCCTAGTGACCGCGGCGTTGCTGTTCGGTTCCGCAGCCAGTTTCGCGCAGGCCGCGGCGCCGGCAGGTGCAATCGCCGATTGTACCGAATGCCATGGCAGCGATGGCCTCGGTTTCAAGCCCGGAGTGCCCCATATCAACGGTCAGGCGGAAGGATTGCTGGGCAACATGCTCAACGCCTTTCGCGAAGGCAAGCGCTCGACCAATGTGAAAACGCACCGCGACATCGCCGCGGCCAATGTCGCACCGCTGGCCAAACACTATGCGGAACAGAAGGCCCAGCGTCCGAAGTCGGCAACCAAACCCGAACTCGTCGCCCGCGGCGAAACCCTCTACCAGAATCGCTGCGCCGACTGCCACCTCGACAACGGCCGCGATTCGGACAAGGAAGCTCCGCTGATGGCGGCGCAGGACATGACTTATCTGGTCGCCCAGACCCTGGCCTTCAAGTCGGGTGAGCGCAAGTTTCCATTCCTGATGGATGGTGCCTACAAGGATCTTAGCGACGACGACCTCACCGCCATCGCCCATTTCTTTGCCGCCCAGGACCAGGTGGCGCCGCAAACCGGCCGCAAGCGCCGGCGCTAGGACCAAAAGTCGGCGCTGGCGACACGGCGGACGCCGTTCGCCGTCGCTAGCGTGAAGCTTCCAGGCGCGCCGCAGCGTTCGCCGGCTCGATCGCCAGTATGGCCTGATACACGGCACGGGCTTCGTCGTGACGTCCCATTGCGCGCAGCAGCGCCGCGATTTTCAGCTTCGGCCGGATGTCGCGCGGCACCAGCGCGGCCGAGGCCTCGAAGGCCGCCAGCGCTTCGCCGCTGCGGCCTGCGGCGGCCAGTGCAACACCGAGATTGAATTGCGCCTGATAGTTGTAGGGATCCGTCTCGATCGCACGCCGGTGGGCCGCCACGCCCTCCTCGAGGCGGCCGAGGCGAACCAGCGCCACACCACGATTGTTGAGCGCCTCGGAGTACTCCGGGCTCAGGGCGATCGCCTGATCGAAATGCGGCAGCGACGCCAGCGGTATCCCGCGCATCAGTTCCAGCGTGCCTAGGTTGTAGTGCAGCATGGGCGACTTTGGAATGATTACCCGCGCGCGCTCCAGAGCATCGTGCGCCTGTTCGAAACGGCCGACTTCCATCAGCACGCGCGACAGTGCGACGAGCGCGTTGGCGGTCGCTCCGCCGGGCCCGCCGGACGTCCGCTCGGCCTCCAGCGCGTGATACTCGGCCTGCTGCCGCGCCCCGCGCTGGGCATAGATCGAGGCCAGCAGCGTATGGCCGACGAAATTGCCCGGATCGAGGCTGATGGCGCGCGTGAAGAGGGTATCCGAATTGCGCCAGTAGCCGGCCTCGATGAAGGCGCGCACCGAAAACGTCATGACGACCGCGAGCGTCGCAGCGACCAGCACGAAAGCCTGGCGGCGCGCCGTCGCGAAATCGGGCACCGGCAGCAACCAGGCCAGCATCAGGAACAGGCCGATCGACGGGAAGTAGCTGTAGCGGCTGGCCCAGCCCTGGTCCCCCACCTGCACGATGCCGATCACCGGCACCAGCGTGCCGAGAAACCACAGCCAACCGACCAGCATGGCCGGCACGCGCTCGCGCAGGCGCCATGCCAGGGCGGCCACGGCGACAACCAGGACGAAGACCAGTCCGACCCAAAGCATCGACGGCGGACGCATCACCTGGAAAAAACTCAAATCGGACGGCCACAGATGCTTTTGCAGGTAGATGCCGTAGGACGAGATCGCATTGGCCAGCCGCGTCAGCAGCGGCAGTTGTTCCAGCGAACGCACCGAACCACCTTCCGACTGCGCCAGCACGGTCAGGTAAGCGGCGCCCGCGGCCAATCCGAGCAGGGGCAGCTTTTCCAGCACCCGCTGCCGCCAGTTGGACGGATCCAGCCGCCGCAGCGGCCAGAAATCCAGCAGCAGCAGGACGGCGGGCAGCGTCACCAGCATCTGCTTGGACAGCAGGGAACAGACGAAGGCCGCCGCCACCAGCAGGTAGCGGCCGAGCGACGGCGCCCTGGCATAGGCGATGTAGGCGTGCATGGCCAGCAGGCCGAAAAAGGCGCACAGCACGTCCTTGCGCTCGGAAACCCAGGTCACCGATTCGACGTGCAGCGGATGGACCGCGAAGAGCATCGCCACAAGAGCCGGTCGCCAGATCTCATCGCTCAGGCGACGCAGCAGCAGGTAGACCAGCAGCGTCGTCGCCAGGTGCCAGGCCACGCTGGTCAGGTGGTAGCCGCCGGCCCAGGCACCGAACAGCGAGGAATCGATGAGGTAGGACAGCCAGGTCAGGGGATGCCAGTTGGATGCTTC
>CAIZHL010000424.1 GCA_903932755.1 uncultured beta proteobacterium | reverse complement strand
CATCCGTGCCTTCGACCCCTGCCTCTCCTGCGCCACGCATGCACTGGGACAGATGCCACTGGAGGTCACATTGGTCGGCGCTGACGGCACGGCGCTCGACAACGTAACGCGCAACGCCGACGGCATCGTGCGCCTGCTCTCTTGACGGCACCGACGCTGATCTTCGGCTGGGGCAATCCCAGCCGCGGCGACGACGCCCTGGGCCCGCTCTTCATCGAGCATTTCAACTCCCTGGCAGCGCGCCATCCGGAATGGGGCGAGGTCGAATGCCTCACCGATTTCCAGCTCCAGGTCGAGCATGCGCTCGACCTGCAGGGAAGGCAGCGCGTGCTCTTCGTCGATGCCAGCCTCGATACCCCCGCGCCGTGCACGCTGGTCCGCATCGAAGCCGCGCGCGACGACAGTTTCACCACCCACGCCATGAGCCCGCAGGCGGTGCTCAAGGTTTTCGCCGACATCGATGAAGGTGCGGCGCCGCCCTGCTGGCTGCTGGCGATACGCGGCGAAGGCTTCGAACTGGGCGAACCCCTGTCGAGCACCGCCACGGAGAACCTTGAAGCCGCCCTGCTCGCGGCAGTCAACTGGATCGCCGGCGCGGACTGAGCGATCATTAGCGGATGTTCGAACACGCCGCAACCCTGCCCTTCGCCTTCTGGCTCCTCGCGATTACCGCAACCCTGCTGTTCGGCATGTCCAAGGCCGGCTTCGGCAGTGCCGCCGGCAGCCTAGGCGTGCCGCTGATGGCGCTGGCCGTGTCGGCGCCCTTCGCCGCCGCCGTGATGCTGCCGATCCTGCTGGTGATCGATGTCATCGGCCTGGTGGTTTTTCGCGGCCGCGCCGATGCGGCCAACCTGCGCATCATCCTGCCCGGCGCCATGCTCGGCATCGCGCTGGGCTGGCTCACCTTCGGGCATGTCGATGGGCGCTGGATCAAGCTGCTGATCGGCATCGAGGCAATCGCCTTCGCCCTCGACCGCTTCCGCGCCGCGCGCAATTCCGCCGGCGCCGTACCGTCAGCGCCGACTTTTGGTCCCGGCATTTTCTGGAGCGCGCTGGCCGGCTTCACCAGCTTCGTCTCGCATGCCGGCGGGCCGCCGATCATGCAATATCTGATGCCGCAGAACATGGACAAGATGCGCATGGTCGGCACCACAGTGATCTTCTTTTCAGTGGTGAACTTCGCCAAGCTCGGGCCCTATGCCCAACTCGGCCTGATCGACCTGTCCAATCTCGGTGTTTCGCTGCTGCTGGCGCCG
Source organism: uncultured beta proteobacterium (assembly GCA_903932755.1). GTDB lineage: Bacteria > Pseudomonadota > Gammaproteobacteria > Burkholderiales > Rhodocyclaceae > Sulfuritalea. The sequence continues at coordinate 267 of CAIZHL010000424.1, read as the reverse complement.
GTGATCCCGCTCGGCTACTTCCTCGGTTACCGCCTGTTGCATGCCGTCGACATGCGCGGCTTCAATCTGGTCACGGCCTGGACCCTGCTGGCCGCCGGGACGAAGCTGGCCTACGACGGAATCGCGGGCTAGCCCGCAAATTTCATCACGAGCCAGAGTAAATGCCAAATGTGTGTTGATCGAGGTGAAAGCTGTTTGGTTTGATGCAGGGAGTGTTTCGGCGGGCCAATTTGCGTGAAGTGGACGCAACTCCCCCTACCCCCGTTG
>CAIZHL010000423.1 GCA_903932755.1 uncultured beta proteobacterium | reverse complement strand
TGCCCACCCGCTGCGCGCTCTGGATGGTCTGCGAAATCAGCCTGAGCACGGCCGGATGCACGGGATCGTAAAGGTGGGCGACGGAATCGTCGCTGCGATCGATCGCCAGCGTGTATTGGATCAGGTCGTTGGTGCCGATCGACAAAAAATCCAGGTGGCGCAGGAAGGGGCCGAGCGACAGCGCCGCAGCGGGAATTTCGATCATGCCGCCGATCTCGATCGCGTCGAACTTCTGCCGCGACTCGCGCAGCTGGAACCTGGCGAGCTCGATCAGGCTCAGCGCCTGCTCGATCTCCTGGGCATGCGCCAGCATCGGGATCAGCAGGCGCACCTTGCCGTAGTGCGAGGCGCGCAGGATCGCGCGCAACTGGACCAGGAAGAGCTGCGGCTCGGCCAGGCAGAAGCGGATCGCGCGCAGGCCCAGCGCCGGGTTGGGCGGGGCGCGGCTGCCGGCTCGATTGCGTAGCGCCCGGGCCTCCTTGTCGGCGCCGATGTCAAGCGTACGGATGGTGACCGGCTTGCCTGCCAGCGCCTTGACCACGCTGCGGTAGGCTTCGAACTGCTCGTCTTCGTCGGGCAGTTCGTCGCGGTTCATGAAAAGGAACTCGGTGCGGAACAGGCCGACGCCGTCGGCGCCGACTTCCTTCGCCCGTTCGGTGTCCTGCGGCAGCTCGATGTTGGCATGCAGCTGGACATCCTCGCCATCGAGCGTGCGCGGGCGGCCCGTGACCAGGCGTTTGAGCTTGGCGCGTTCGAGCAGGAGCTCGGTCTTCCGCAGCCGGTACTCGGCCAGCACGTTGGGCGTGGGCTCGACGATCAGCACGCCGCGCGTGCCGTCGACGATCAGCAGGTCGTCATCCTGGATCAGCGGCCGGGCATGCTGCATGCCGACCACCGCCGGGATCGCCAGGCTGCGCGCGACGATGGCGGTGTGTGAAGTGCTGCCGCCCAGGTCGGTGACGAAACCGCCGATCCTGAGCGTCTTGAACTGGATGGTGTCGGCCGGCGAGAGATCGTTGGCGACCACGATCAGGTCGTCTTCGGATGCGCCCGACTTGCGCTTGGCCAGCTTGCGCTGCTTGCCCTGCAGCACCTTGAGCACGCGCTCGACCACCTGCACGATGTCCTGCTTGCGTTCGCGCAGGTAGGCGTCCTCGAATTCGTCGAACTGGTCGACCACCAGTTGCATCTGCTGCACCATGGCCCACTCGGCATTGCAGCGGCGTTCGCGGATCAGTTCGCGCACGCCGTCGGTCAGCGTCGGATCGGCGAGGATCATGGCATGCACATCGACGAAGGCGGAAAGCTCGGCCGGGGCCCCGGGAACGCTGGCATCGGCGCGCAAAACGTCGAGCTCGACGCCGGCGGTAGCCACGGCGGTGTCGAAGCGCACCAGTTCGTCGGCGACGTCGCGTTCGCGCAGCTGGTAATGCGCGACTTCCAGCGCTGCATGCGAAACCAGGTGCGCCCGCCCGATGGCGATGCCGCCCGAGACGGCCTGGCCGTGGAGGAAGAAGGTCATCCCGGCCCCACTCCCCGGCCTGCTTGTACGGCCGGCTTTGCACGGCCGGCAGCGGGCGACCGGTTCGGGTCGGCGCGGTGCCGGTCGCCCATCATTCGTCTTCGCCGAACTTGTTGGCGATCAGCGCCTGCACGGCCGCGGCCGCCTCTTCGGCGCGCTCGCCCTCGGTATCGATGATCACGGTCGAGCCCTTGCCGGCGGCTAGCATCATCACACCCATGATGCTTTTGGC
>CAIZHL010000422.1 GCA_903932755.1 uncultured beta proteobacterium | reverse complement strand
TCCGCAATTTCAACATCCGTCGCATCGCCATCGCGCCAGTGGAAGCAGATGCGCCACTGGTCATTGATGCGGATGCTCCATTGTCCGGCGCGATCCTTTTTCAACAGTTCCAATCGATTACCGGGCGGAACCCGCAGACTCTCGATGCTCGCCGCCGCGTCGATCTGCTTCAGTTTGCGCCGTGCCGTTTCCTGAATTTCCTTCGGCAATCGCTTGACCTGAAAGCCCTCGAAGATAGCGGCAGTATGTTTGTCGGCGAATGTCTTGATCACGTGCGAATAGTATTGCCAAGCGATAGCATTGTCAATCGGTGGTACGGGAAGAAGCCGGCGCGTGGCCCGGTTGGTCGCCGTGCCGCTAGCACCGACTTTTCGAGCAACGCATGGAGCGGCGGCTTTCTGGAGATGTCAGGGTCGGCTTGGTGCCCATTGCCGTCATTCCCGCGAACGCGGGAATCCAGCGGCGTTTGAGCAAGGACGAAGGATTCCGGGTTCCGCTTCGCGGCCCCGGAATGACGGCCGCTGGCCGAACTGCAACATTTGCTTCCCGCCTCTATTTCACAACCAGCGGCGCATTTTGGTTTGGCCTGATACGAGCTGAAAGGCTACTCCAGGTTCTGTACCTGCTCGCGCATCTGCTCGATCAGCAGTTTGAGGTCCAGCGCAATGGCGGTGACCTCGGCGGAGACCGACTTGGATGAAAGGGTATTGGCTTCGCGGTTGAGTTCCTGCATCAGGAAATCCAGCCGCTTGCCGACCGCGCCGCCCTTTTTCAGGACGCGGTCGAGTTCGTCCATGTGCGTGATGAGCCGCGCGATTTCCTCGGCGACGTCGATTTTGGCGGCGAATACGCCGACTTCCTGGCGGATGCGGTCCTCGTCGAGGTTGGCCACGGCTTCGCGCAGCTTGGCCGCCAGGCGTTCGCGGTAGGCGGCCAGCGCCGCCGGCAGGAGCGGCTCGGCGGCGGCGATGCGCTCGCGCATGCGGGCGGCGCGGTCGCGCAGGACGTCGGCCAGCTTGGCGCCTTCGCGTTCGCGACTGGCGATGAACTCGCCGAGTAGGCCGGCGAACAGTTCCTGCGCCGCCGCCTGCAGTTGCTCCGTGCCGATCGAGTCGTCGCCCAGCACGCCGGGCCAGCGCAGCACTTCGGCCACCGACAGCGGGGCGGCCTGCGGCAGGGCGCCGCGCACTGCGGCGTCGAGTTTGCCCAGTTCGGCCAGCAGCGCCGCATCGGGCGCGCGCTGGCGCGCCGCGGCGCCCTGTGCCGGCTGCGCCAGCAGGTAGCCGCGCATTTCGATCTTGCCGCGCGCGATGCGTTCGGTGATTTTTTCGCGCAGCGGCATTTCGAGGAAGCGCAGGTCTTCGTTCAGGCGAAAGCCGATGTCGAGGTAGCGCGAATTGACGCTCTTGATCTCGAGGTTCAGTACTGCGCTGCCCAAGTCGCGGCTGGCGGCGGCATATCCGGTCATGCTGTGGATCATGATTTTTGGGAGTCTCCGTTGCCGTCGCTGAAAGCAATGGTTTACAGCGAGGGGGCGAACAAGGAAAATTGGGGGAGTATATAACCCGTTCCGACATCCCCCTCCGTGTTTTCGCAGAACAACCAGCCACTGCCCGCCGACTATGAACTCGAAGGCTACCGTTTCGAACGGCAGCTTTCGGTGGGCGGCTTTTCGATCGTCTATCTGGCGCACGATGCCGCCGGCACGCCGGTGGCGATCAAGGAGTACATGCCCAATGCGGTGACATTGCGCGGCGAGGGGCAGGTTGTTCCGGTCATTCCCTCCGAATTCCAGGCGGATTTCAACCACGGCCTGAAACTGTTTTTCGAAGAAGGGCGCGCGCTGACCGGGCTCGATCATCCGAACGTGGTGCGCGTGCTGAACTTCTTCCGCGCCAACGAGACGGTCTATCTGGTCATGCGCTTCGAAACCGGCCAGACCCTGCGCGACCACATCCGCGGCCATCGCGGCAGGCTGGCCGAGCCATTCATGCGCAAGATGTTCACCGGCGCACTCGACGGGCTCGGCGAGGTGCATGGCTGCGGCCTGCTGCATCTGGACATCAAGCCGGCCAATATCTGGCTGCGCACCGACGGCAGCCCGGTGCTGCTCGATTTCGGCGCCGCGCGCTATGCCGTCGACATCGGCCCGCCCGAGCCGAGGGCGATGTACACGCCGGGCTATGCGGCCCCCGAGCAGTATCACGGCAAGTTCACGCTGGGGCCGTGGACCGACATCTACGCCATCGGTGCCTGCATGTATGCGGCGCTGGCCGGCGGCGCGCCGCAGGCGGCCGACGAGCGCATGGTCGACGATCAATTGCTGCCGGCGCGGCAACGCTGGGGATCGCAGTATTCGCCGCGCCTCCTGGCGACCATCGACGAATGCCTGCGCATGGAACCGACGCGGCGGCCGCAGCATGCGCGGGCGCTGCAGGCCTCGCTCAATTCCGATACGGATGCGGACAAGCCGCCGGGCTCGTGGTTTTCCCGTCTCGGTCTGCCGGGCTTCAAATGAATTACACCATCGCCCAGGAAAGCCGCATCGGCGGCCGCGAAATCAATCAGGATCGCGTCGCATGGCTGGCCACCGCGGATGCCGTGCTGATGGTGGTGGCCGACGGCATGGGCGGCCACCTGCAGGGCGAGGTCGCGGCCCAGATCGCCGTCGATACATTTATCGAGCGCTTCCGCAGCGAAGCGAAGACGCTGCTTCCCGATCCGGCAGGTTTTCTCGCGACGACGCTCAACCTGGTGCACCAGACCATCGTCCGCTATGCCACCGCCTGCCGCATTCCATCCCATGCCGCGCCGCGCACCACCTGCATCGCCTGCGTGGTGCAGAACGGGCAGGCCAGCTGGGCGCACGCCGGCGATTCGCGGCTCTACCTGATCCACGGCCGCGGGCCGGGCAGCGGCGGCGTGGTGCGCACCCGCGACCACAGCCTGGTCCAGCGCATGGTCGATGAAGGCACGCTGAGCCGCGCCGCCGCCGCCAACCACCCCATGCGCAACCGGGTTTTCAGCTGCCTCGGCGGCGATGTGGCGCCGCACATCGAAGTTTCTCCACCCGTCGCGCTGGAGGATGGCGACCTCATCGCCCTGTGTACCGACGGCGCCTGGTCGCCCCTGGGCGAGTCGCTGGTGAGCGAACTGCGACGCTCGCCGCTGGTTGCCAGCGTGCCGAAGCTGCTCGACGCGGCGGAAAATGCCGCGGGTCTGCGCGCGGACAACCTGAGCCTGCTCGTCATGCGCTGGGAAGCCCCCGATCCCGATACCGCCACCCGCGACATGCAGCTCGCCGTGCCGCCGGAGCGTGCGCTCGCCCCGATCAGCGACGAGGAGATCGACCTTGCCGTCGCCGAGATCCGCCGCCGCATTCCGTTTGACCCCAATGGAGCATCCTCATGAGCCGTCCCCTGCAACGCAGTGACCGCGCCGCGGCGCAATTGCGCCGCCTCGCCCTCACCCGCAACTACACCCGCCATGCCGAAGGCAGCGTGCTGGTCGAGTTCGGCAACACCAAGGTGCTGTGCACCGCCAGTATCGAAGAATCGGTGCCCGGCTTCCTGCGCGGCAAGGGCTCCGGCTGGGTTACCGCCGAATACGGCATGCTGCCGCGCGCCACCAACACGCGCACGGCACGCGAAGCGGCGAAGGGCAAGCAGTCCGGCCGCACCCAGGAAATCCAGCGCCTGATCGGCCGCAGCTTGCGCGCCGTGACCGACCTCAAGGCGCTCGGCGAGCGCCAGATCACGCTCGATTGCGACGTCCTGCAGGCCGACGGCGGCACCCGCTGCGCCTCGATCACCGGCGCCTGCGTGGCCTTGCACGACGCACTGTCCACGCTGGTTGCCGCCGGCAAGCTGGCGGCCCATCCGATGCGCGAACTGGTCGCCGCCGTCTCGGTCGGCATCGTCGGCGGCGTGCCGCTGCTCGATCTTGACTACGCCGAGGATTCGGGCTGCGATACCGACATGAACGTGGTGATGACCGCCGGCGGCGAGAT
>CAIZHL010000421.1 GCA_903932755.1 uncultured beta proteobacterium | reverse complement strand
GTCCACCACTGCCAACTTAAAAGCCAGTGTGTAGTCCCGCTGCGTCCTCTTGATCCGCGTTTCCATTGACTTCCCCTTTCTCTACAGGAAAGGTGTCAACGCTATTTAGGATGGGTCACGCCAATGAAAAACGGGAACCCGCGGGTTCCCGTTTTTCATTGCGGCGCAAGCAGAATCAGAACATCGCTTCGTCGAGCGACAATGCACTCGCCCCGCCCTGCACCACTTCCTGCGCCAGGCCGGCGACGGCGGCCATGACGTGGTCGGCGTAGAAATGTGCGGTGGCGATCTTGGCCGGAAAGAAGGGATCGCTGTCTCCTGCCGCAATTTTTCCCTGCGCCACGAGCGCGGCGCGCGCCATCATCCAGCCGCCGGACACGTTGCCCATCAGGCGCAGGAAAGGCACGGCACCGGCGGCCACGGCGCGCACATCCTTGCCGTAACTGGCGACGATGTAGTCGGTGGCCAGCTTGAGCGCTTCGATGCCGCGCCCCAGCGCTGCCGCGATGGCCGCAAACTCGGCGCCCTTTTGCTGCGCCGCCTCGCCCTGCGTCTTCTGCATCATGCCGATCACGGACTTGATCGTGGCGCCGCCTTCGCGGGCGATCTTGCGCCCCATCAGGTCGTTGGCCTGGATGCCGGTAGTGCCTTCGTAAATCGTCGTGATGCGCGCATCGCGCATGAACTGGGCGGCGCCGGTTTCCTCGATGAAGCCCATGCCGCCATGCACCTGCACGCCGAGATAGGCCATTTCGTTGCCGGTTTCGGTGCTCCAGCCCTTGACCACCGGGATCATCAGGTCGACATAGGCCTGGTTCTGCGCGCGCTCGGCCGCATCGGGGTGGCGATGGGCGGCATCGTGTGCGGCAGCCACGGAGTAGGCCAGCGCGCGCATGGCTTCGGTATTGGCGCGCATCAGCATCAGCATGCGGCGGATGTCCGGATGGCGGATGATGGCCACGCCGGCGGCCGAGCCTTCGATGGCGCGACCCTGCACGCGATCGCGGGCGTAGGCCACGGCGTGCTGGTAGGCACGTTCGCTGATCGCCAGGCCTTCGAGGCCGACCGCGAAGCGTGCCGCGTTCATCATGACGAACATGTACTTGAGGCCTTCGTTCTCCTTGCCGACCATGGTGCCGATGGCACCGCCGCTGTCGCCCAGCGCCATGACGCAGGTCGGGCTGGCGTGGATGCCGAGCTTGTGCTCGACCGAGACGCAGAAGGCGTCATTGCGCGCACCGAGTGAACCGTCCGGATTGACGAGGAACTTCGGCACCACGAACAGCGAAATGCCCTTGACGCCTTCCGGCGCATCGGGCGTGCGGGCCAGCACGAGGTGGATGGTGTTCTCCGCCATGTCGTGGTCGCCGTAGGTGATGAAGATCTTGTTGCCGAAGATGCGATAGGTGCCGTCGGCCTGCGGCACGGCGCGCGAACGGATGGCGGCGAGGTCGGAACCGGCCTGCGGCTCGGTGATGTTCATGGTGCCGGTCCATTTGCCCGAGATCATGTTGGGCAGGTACATCGCCTGCTGCTGCTCGTTGCCGGCGATCTCCAGCGCTTCGACGGCGCCCAGCGTCAGCAGCGGGCACAGCGAGACGGCCATGTTCGACGACTTCCACATCTCCTGCACCGCCGCCGAAACCAGCTTGGGCAGGCCCTGGCCGCCGTGCTCCGGATTGCCGCCCAGCGCATTCCAGCCGTTGTCGACGAACTGCGCGTAGGCCTCCTTGAAGCCCTTGGGCATGGTCACCGCCTTGTCCGTCCAGCGCACGCCCTCGCGGTCGCCGGTCCAGTTGAGCGGCGCCAGTACGCCTTCGGTGAACTTCGCCGATTCGGCGAGGATGGCCTCGACCACGTCGGCGGTGGCTTCATCGCAGCCCGGCAGGGCGGCGACCTTGTCGAGTCCGGCCAGTTCGGTCAAAACGAATTGCATATCCTTCAGCGGGGCGGCATACGAGCTCATGGCGTCACTCCAGTTTTATTTGTGCAAAAGATAGCGCCGGTCGTCGAAGCTGCCGACCCAGTGCGGCGCATAGACCACCATCAGGGTGATCAGGGCGCCGTTGAGCCAGGCTTCGGCAAAACCGAGCAGT
>CAIZHL010000420.1 GCA_903932755.1 uncultured beta proteobacterium | reverse complement strand
TTGGCCACCAATTGCTGGCACTAGCTTCCGGGGCGAAGACCATCAAGATGAAATTCGGCCATCACGGCGCCAATCATCCGGTCAAGGATCTCGATACCGGCCAGGTGCTGATCACCAGCCAGAATCACGGCTTTGCCGCCGATCCGGCCACGCTGCCGGCGAACGTCAAGGTCACCCACGTCTCGCTGTTCGACGGCAGTTTGCAGGGCATGGCCTGGACCGACCGGCCCGCCTTCTGCTTCCAGGGTCACCCCGAAGCCAGCCCGGGGCCGCACGACGTGGCCTATCTGTTCGATCGCTTCATCAAGTCGATGGAGCCAAAATAACATGCCAAAGCGCACAGACCTACATTCCATCCTCATCATCGGCGCCGGCCCGCTCGTCATCGGTCAGGCCTGCGAATTCGACTATTCCGGCGCCCAGGCCTGCAAGGCGCTGCGCGAGGAGGGTTACCGCGTCATCCTGGTCAATTCCAATCCGGCGACGATCATGACCGATCCGGAAATGGCCGACGTGACCTACATCGAGCCGATCACCTGGCGCGTGCTGGAAAACATCATTGCCAAGGAGCGGCCCGACGCGGTGCTGCCGACCATGGGCGGCCAGACCGCGCTGAACTGCGCGCTCGACCTGGCCAAGCACGGCGTGCTGGAGAAATACGGCGTCGAAATGATCGGCGCCTCGCGCGAGGCGATCGACATGGCCGAGGACCGCGAGAAGTTCAAGCAGGCGATGACCCGCATCGGCCTCGGTTCGGCGCGCTCCGGCATCGCCCACAGCATGGAGGAGGCGCAGCAGGTGCAGGGCGCCATGGGCTTCCCCACCATCATCCGGCCATCCTTCACCATGGGCGGCTCCGGCGGCGGCATCGCCTACAACCAGGAAGAATTCGTCGAGATCTGCAAGCGCGGCCTCGAAGCCTCGCCGACCAAGGAACTCCTGATCGAGGAATCCCTGCTCGGCTGGAAAGAGTACGAGATGGAGGTGGTGCGCGACCACAAGGACAATTGCATCATCGTCTGTTCCATCGAAAACCTCGATCCGATGGGCGTGCACACCGGCGACTCGATCACCGTCGCTCCGGCGCAGACCCCGACCGATCGCGAATATCAGATCATGCGCAATGCCAGCATCGCCGTGCTGCGCGAGATCGGCGTCGATACCGGCGGTTCCAACGTGCAGTTCGCCATCAACCCGAAGAACGGCGCGATGGTGGTGATCGAAATGAATCCGCGCGTCTCGCGCTCGTCGGCGCTGGCCTCGAAGGCCACCGGCTTTCCGATCGCCAAGGTGGCGGCCAAGCTGGCCGTCGGCTACACCCTCGACGAACTGAAGAACGACATCACCGGCGGCGCCACGCCAGCCTCCTTCGAGCCCTCGATCGACTACGTGGTGACCAAGGTGCCACGTTTCGCCTTCGAAAAATTTCCCCAGGCCAACGACCGATTAACGACGCAGATGAAGTCGGTCGGCGAGGTCATGGCGATCGGCCGCAGCTTCCAGGAATCGATGCAGAAGGCTTTGCGCGGTCTGGAAGTCAGCGTCTATGGTTTCGACGAGATCGACGCTGCCCAGGAGGAGATCAACCGCGAACTGGCGAGCCCCGGTCCGCAGCGCATCTGGTATGTGGCCCAGGCCTTCCGCGAGGGTTATTCGCTGCAGCAGGTGTTCGACCTGACCAGCATCGATCCGTGGTTCCTGGTGCAGATCGAGGAAATCGTCACCATCGAGGGCTGGATGCGTTCGCAGAATCTCGATGATTTCGATGCGGTCGCCCTGCGCCAACTCAAGCGCAAGGGTTTCTCCGATCGCCGCATCGGCAGTCTGGTCAACGCCAGCGCCGATCCGGCCGCCGGCGCCAGCGGCGAAACGGCGGTACGCGAGCGGCGACATGCCCTGGGCGTGCGCCCGGTGTACAAGCGGGTCGATACCTGCGCCGGTGAGTTCTCCACGGCGACGGCTTACATGTATTCGACCTACGAGGAAGAATGCGAAGCCCGGCCGACGGCACGCAAGAAGATCATGGTGCTCGGCGGCGGCCCCAACCGCATCGGTCAGGGTATCGAATTCGATTACTGCTGCGTGCATGCCGCGCTGGCCATGCGCGAGGACGGCTACGAGACCATCATGGTCAATTGCAATCCGGAGACCGTGTCCACCGACTACGACACCTCGGATCGCCTGTATTTCGAGCCGGTGACTCTGGAAGACATCCTGGAGATCGTCCATGTCGAGCAGCCGACCGGCGTCATCGTCCAGTTTGGCGGCCAGACCCCGCTGAAGCGGGCGCGCGAACTTGAAGCCAACGGCGTGCCCATCATCGGCACCAGCCCCGACATGATCGACGCCGCCGAGGACCGCGAGCGTTTCCAGAAACTGCTGCACGAATTGAAACTGCGCCAGCCGCCAAATGCGACCGCCCGTACCGAGCCCGAAGCGCTGGAAAAGGCCGCTGCGTTAGGTTACCCGCTGGTCGTGCGTCCCAGCT
>CAIZHL010000419.1 GCA_903932755.1 uncultured beta proteobacterium | reverse complement strand
GGAAGCCGTAGGTCGTGCCGCCGGTTCCGTGGTGGTCGAAGTGCGCCGCCAGTTCAAGGAGATCAAGGGCATCATGGAAGGCACGGCCAAGCCGGAATACGGCACCTGCGTCGACATGCTGACCAAGGCGGCCATCAAGGAAATGATGATCCCGTCGCTGCTGCCGGTGCTGGTTCCGGTCGTGGTCGCCGTCGTCATGAACTTCCTGATGCCTCCGCTGAACGGCGTCGGCGCTGGCGTTCGCGCCCTCGGCGGCGTTCTGATGGGCACCATCGTCACCGGCCTGTTCGTTGCCATTTCGATGACCACCGGCGGCGGTTGCTGGGACAACGCCAAGAAGTACATCGAGGACGGCCACTTCGGCGGCAAAGGTTCCGAGGCGCACAAGGCGGCCGTCACCGGCGACACTGTGGGCGATCCCTACAAGGACACGGCGGGCCCGGCGGTGAATCCGCTGATCAAGATCATCAACATCGTGGCCTTGATGATCCTGCCACTGGTGGTGTGATTCCGATCATCATGATCGAACTGACGGGCAGCCTGCGGGCTGCCCGTTTTTTCTTGGTGCTGGCGACTCTGGCCGGCGCCGGAAGGCTTTGGGCGCAGCCGGTACAACCGGAAGCGGAGAGCGGCTTTGCGCCGCGTCCATCGTCAGTCAGCAACGGTTTCATGGCGGTTACGGCAAACGCATACGCCACCGATGCAGCTGTGGAAATTCTTCAACTCGGAGGCAATGCCCTGGATGCGGCGATTGCCGCGCAATGGGTATTGAATTTGGTCGAACCGCAATCTTCCGGAATCGGCGGCGGCGGATTCATGTTGCACTGGGATGCTGCGCGCCGTCGAGTGTCGGCCTGGGATGGTCGGGAGACGGCTCCCCGTCGCGCCAGCGCCGACTTGGCGCGACGGCCCGACGGTAGCCAAGCGACGTTTTCCGAACTTCTGGCAACCGGCAAGGCGGTTGGGGTTCCGGGCCTTGTGGCGATGCTGGAAGCGGCACATCGCCACCACGGCAAGCTGACCTGGGAGCGACTGCTTCGACCGGCGATCCGCCTGGCGGAGAACGGTTTTGCCGTTTCGCCACGTCTGCATGGCCTGTTGCGAGACGACCGATTGCTTCGCGACGATCCGGCGGCACGTGCGCTCTACTACCGCGCCAATGGCGACGCCAGACCTGTTGGTGAAATCATGCGCAACCCTGAACTCGCCACCACGTTCAGGGCTATGGCTGCTCTAGGTGCAAGCGATTTTTACAGCGGTAAGGGTGCTGATCGCATTGCGGCCGCTGTGGCGCGGCGCGGTGGAGCATTGACCGCTGCGGACTTGCATGATTACCGGCCACTGCAGCGCAATGCTGTTTGCGGACCGTATCGCGAATGGCGCATCTGCGGCATGCCGCCTCCTTCGTCCGGCGGTGTCGGCGTGTTGCAGTTGCTGGGACTGCTGGAACGTACCGGTCCGCCGCATGCCGACCCTGCGAATGCCGATGCAGCCCACCTGTTTGCCGAGGCAGGGCGTCTGGTTTATGCGGACCGGGCGCGCTATCTGGCGGACCCTGACTTCATCACGGTGCCGCAACGTGAACTGCTGGAACCGCAGTATCTGGACAGGCGCACACGCCTCATCGATGAACGGCACAGCATGGGAGTTGCTCAGCCCGGAGAGCTTCCTGCGCGTTACTCGCAGGCCGACGACGATGCGCCGGAACTCCCGGCAACCACGCATCTTTCCATTGTCGATCGAGCCGGCAATGCCGTGGCCCTGACGAGTTCGATCGAAAGCGCATTCGGCAGCCGCATCCAGGTAGACGGCTTTCTTCTCAACAATCAGCTCACCGATTTCTCCCTTGCTGCCGAGCGCGAGGGCAAGCCTGTCGCCAACCGCCTGCAGCCGGGCAAGCGCCCCCTGTCTTCGATGGCGCCGACGCTTGTCTTCGATGCGGAGGGGCGACTGCATGCCGTGCTGGGGTCGCCCGGTGGCAGCCGGATCATCAACTATGTCGCGCGTACTCTGGTTGCGCTGCTCGACGGCAAGTATGAGCCGGCCGCCGCGCTTGCCATTGCGCATGCCGGAAACCGCAACGCGGCCACGGAAATCGAGCGCGGCCGGGGATCAGAAGAGTTGGTGCGGGAATTGGAAAGGCGCGGCCACACCGTTCAGCGCGTCGATATGACCAGTGGCCTGCACCTCATCATGCGGGTGGGCGACCTGTGGGTCGGCGCAGTCGATCCACGGCGCGAGGGAAGTGCCCGCGGCGACTAGGCGAGCCTTGTCACGCGGCGATGCGACGGAAATCCCGCGGCCGGAAGCCCAGCAGCCAGAGCGTGGCGAAGTAGCTAGCAATGCCCCCCAGGACCACCGCGGATAGCCGCAGCACGCGCTGGCCCCCGCTCATGGCCAGCCAGGTCGCATCTTCGGCGCCGGCAAACCACAGCACACTGCCGAGGACGATCAAGGCGGTCAAAAGTTTCAGCATGAACAAGCCCCACCCGGCTTGCGGTTGGTAGACCCCGCTCTGGCGCAATCCGCGCCAGAGCATACCGGCATTGAAGCACGAGGCGAGGCCGATCGACAGGGCGAGTCCGGCATGCTTCAACCAGCCGATGAAGGCGAAGTTCATGATTTGCGTCAGGGCCAGCGTGATGAGCGCGATCTTTACCGGCGTGCGGATGTCCTGCCTGGCATAGAAGCCGGGTGCCAGTACCTTGACCAGGATCAGACCGCTGAGGCCTATCGAATACGCTACCAGCGCCTCCCGAGTGCGTAGTACGTCGGATGCGGAAAACGCGCCGTATTGGAAAAGAGTCGACAACAAGGGAACCGCCAGCATCGCCAGCGCCAACGATGCTGGCAAGGTCAGCATCAGGGTAAGGCGCAAGCCCCAGTCGAGTAGTGCCGAAAACTCCTCGCTCTTCCGATTGGCATGGCTTTTTGAGAGGCTGGGCAGAAGAATCGTGCCAAGTGCTGCGCCGAGCAGGCCCGCCGGGAATTCCATGAGCCGGTCGGCATAGTAGAGCCAGGAGACGCTGCCGCTTTCGAGGAAAGAGGCGAAGACAGTGTTGATCAATAGGCTGATCTGCGCCACCGAAACTCCCAGCACGGCGGGCGCCATGAGTTTGAGGACGCGCTGTACGCCTTCGTCGCGCCAGACCGGATCGAAGCGCGGCAGCATGCCGATCTTCGCCAGGGCGGGCAACTGGATTGCCAGTTGCAGTGCACCGCCCAGAAGCACGGCCCAGGCCAGCGCCAGAACGGGTGGATCGAACCAGGGGGCGGCGAACAGCGCCATGCCGATGAACGACAGGTTCAGCAGCACCGGCGTGAAGGCGGGCAGTGCAAATCGGCTCCACGTGTTGAGAATGCCTGCCGCAAGCGCAACCAGCGACATGAACAGGATGTAGGGGAAGGTGATTCGGGTCAGTTCCACGGTCAGTTGGAACTTTTCGGCATCTGCAGCAAAGCCCGGCGCTGTTACCGCAATCAGGACCGGTGCTGCGGCTGCACCAACTGCGCTGACGACGATCAGCGCAAGGAACAGGATGCTGGCGACGCGATCGACCAAGGTCTTGGTTTCTTGTTCCCCGCGGCGGTTCCGGTATTCGGCAAGGATGGGGACGAAGGCCTGGGAAAAGGCACCTTCGGCAAACAGTCGGCGCAGCAGGTTGGGCAGGCGAAAAGCGACAAAGAAAGCGTCAGTCACCATTCCGGCGCCGAAGGTTCTGGCGATCACGAAGTCGCGCACAAAGCCCAGAATGCGGGATAGCAGGGTCATCCCGCTGACGGTGATCAGGGCTCGGAGCAGGTTCATGCCGGTATGGTAGACGGGTTGAGGCCGGCAGAAGCCGCTTGCAATGGGCCGAAGACCCCCCTATACTCGCGCGCTTTCCTCAAGATCTACCGGATATCGACATGGCCAATACCGTCCAAGCCCGCAAACGTGCCCGTCAGGCGACTGAGCAGCGTGCTCACAACATGAGCCTGCGTTCTACCTTGCGCACTGCAATCAAGAAGGTACGCAAGGCGATTGAAGCCGGCGACAAGACCGCCGCACAGGCTGTCTTCAAGGAATCGCAGCCAGTGATCGACTCGATTGCCGACAAAAACATAGTGCACAAGAACCTCGCTGCGCGCCAGAAGAGCCGTCTTTCCGCGGCAATCAAGGCACTCTAAGCGCCTCGCCGGCGCCCGGGCGTCGCAGACAAAAGGCTGTCCCTGGCGGGCAGCCTTTTTCATTTCCGAAACCGAAATTGGTCGTCCTGAAATATTCGCGGGTGCGGAGGCCAGTTCTGCTGCACTGCCAAAATACCCGCTTTGGCATAATAATTTATGAAATGTTGTGCTAGATTAGATAAATAGCTTGAGTTTGCTGAAGTCACTGCATATACTCTGGCAACTTCATTGAAGTGAAAGGGGTTTTATGCAATCCCATCAGTTCATAAAATACGCATTCCGTATCCGGACCAAGCAGGGGGTCGTCGTCGACAACCTGATGATCCATGGCGTCGATGAATTCGACGCCCAGCGCAAGTTGCGGCAGGTTTACCACAACTGCCAGATCATCGATTGCATTTGCCACCACGGCAGTGTTCGAGTGCCTGTTGCCAGTTTCGAGGAAGTGGCAAACCTCATCGTTCGCTGAGTGCGCCGCCAGCAGCCACGTTTCTGACTGGTGTACGGCACCATGCGGCGCAGTTAAATGAACCTCGCCGCCCGCAACTCCCCCATCAACGCCAGATAGTCCTGCGCCCCGCGGCTCGTCGGGTGGTGGGCGAAGATATCGCGGTTCAACGCCGGCGCTTCCGCGATCGCCACGTTCTCCGAAATCACCGTTTCGCACAGTTCGGCGCCGAACTGCTGGCGCAAGCGCTCCTGAATGTCGAAACTCATCTTGCGGCGCCGGTCGAATCGCGTCAGCAGGTAGCGGCGTTCGATGCGCCTTTTCAGTACTGGTTCGAGAGCCTTCAGGGTATGTTCGATCTGCAAGGCGCCACGCAAGGAGAGGTAGTCCGACGACACGGGAATCAACATCCGGTCAGCAGCAAAAATCGCGTTCAGGGAGAGAACGCCCAGAAACGGACAGCAGTCGATCAGGGCTGTATTTTCGCCGCCCGAGGCTTCAAGCGCCTGCAGGCCGATGCTGAGCCGGTTGAGGATGGCCGGACCTTTGCCGAATATCGAATCGACCTTGATCAGTTCCGCGTGCGCCGGAATCAGGCGACCGACGCCCTCCCAGGTCACGGCCAGGTCATCGAGCGGCCGGTTGTCCTGATAGAGCGCGAACACGCTGTTGCGAGCGTCTCCCAGCGCTTTGCCATGGACCGCCGACAAGTGCGCCTGTGGATCGAGGTCGACCAGCAGCGTTGGTGTGGAATCCCGCGCCAGCGCGGCGGCGAGGTTGAGTACCGTGGTGGTTTTGCCGACCCCGCCCTTCTGGTTGAATACCGCCATCCTCACTGCCGGATCCTTCGCTGTTGCACTCTGTACAGGGCCAAATTTTTCACTTAGTATAGAGGCGTTTCTCAAGCACGGCGGCCGCGTTGCTCTTCGGCCGCCGTATGTTTTTTGCGTGGAGCTTTTTCGCGGTCGAGGTGCTTGACGCCTACATGGCCGGCATTACCCTACACTGAAACTACGTTTTCGCGGAGTGCATTCATGCCGCATCTGATGAATACCTACGGGCGCCTGCCGGTCGCCTTT
>CAIZHL010000418.1 GCA_903932755.1 uncultured beta proteobacterium | reverse complement strand
GCGTCTATTCGCAGGCCGATGTCGATGTCCTGATCGTCGCCTACCGCGCCCATTCCTGCGGCGGCGCCTTGCGCGCCGGCGACGATGCCAGCGATGCGCGCCTGTTCGACGTCATGAAACTGCCGCTGCAACCGCCGCCCGCCAATGGCACCGCCACCGACACCTGGTTTTACCGTGTAATCACTGAAACGATTGAGCACTGGCGAATGGCACGTCCCCCGAACCAGAACCCAAGGAGAACCGCATCATGATAGGCAACATCACCACAACCCTGCCGGAAAAACTTGTCGCCTACCTGCGTCCCGGCGCGCCCGCACTGCTGCTGACCAGCGGCGCCGACGGTTATTCGACGTCCGCCTACACCTGGGCGCTCGGCCTCGATGACAAGCGCCTGCGATTCGCCGTCGATGTCGGCGGCTCGTCGATGGCGAATCTGCAGCGCACCGGCCAGGCCTCGATCCAGATCATCGGCCCGGGCGACGTGAGCTTCCTGGTCAAGGGCAAGTCGCGCCTGATCAAGGAGCGGATCGACGCCGCGGCGCCCTATTCGATCATGCTGTTCGAGATGGACGTGATGGGTGCCAAGGACCAGTCGTGGACCGGCGTCAGCACCACCGCGCTGATGTATGAGTGGCCCGCCGAGCAGCGTGAGGCCATGCTGAAAATGGAGCAGGCGGTGTACGCGGAAATGCGCGACTTCACTGCCTGACGCCTTTCATTCACTGCAGCATCACCCGCCGAACACCGCATGACGCCGCACACTCCGGCCGCTACGGTCATCTATGCCATCGGCGACATTCACGGTCGGCTCGACCTGCTCGACAGGATTCAGCGACAGATTGCCGATGACGCCATGCTGCGTGCCGCAAGCCGCCGGCAGGTGGTCTATCTCGGCGATTACGTCAGCCGGGGTCCGGACACGGCGGGCGTGGTCGACCGTGTGCGCGAGTGGCTACCCGAGGGATTCGAGCGCATCACGCTCAAGGGCAACCACGAAGACCTGCTGCTGCGCTTCCTCGACGGCGAGATCGACACCGGCCGCCACTGGCTGGACTACGGCGGGCTCGAAGCCATGAGCGCCTATGGCGTCGTCATTGCCGACCGGGATGCCCGCGACGATGCCAGCGTGATCGCCCTGGGTGAGGACCTCGCCGCGCGGATTCCGGCGTCGCATCTGGAGTTTTTTCGTGCACTGCAGACCCGGCACCGCAGCGGCGACTACTTCTTCGTCCATGGCGGCGTGCGTCCCGGGGTTCCGCTGGAGAAACAGAGCGATCGCGACTGCCTGTGGATCCGCAAAACCTTCCTCAACTCGGATGCCGACCATGGCGCCATGGTGGTGCACGGGCACAGCATCAGCGACGAACCGGAACTTCGCCACAACCGCATCGGCATCGATACCGGCGCCTATAGCAGCGGCGTCCTTACCTGCCTGGTGCTTGAGGGCGAAGCCCGCAGCTTTCTGCAAACGCAAGTTCCCGAGTGACGGAAAACAAGTGTCGGCGTCGGCACCACGGCGATCTTTATCAGGATTTTCTGATTGAGCACAAATGATTTGACTTCCACCTTTTACGCGTTTATTCTCTGTTGGCAGTAGGGTTTTTCAGTATTGATTTAATTAGGTTTAAAGCAACCCGGCGGCGGCAACAAGACCGTGCCGAAACAAGAGGGGGAGCAAGTCCGTGACAGCAAAAAGTGTTTCGCTGGTCATCGCCGGCAGCGGCGGCGCCGGGGTGGTTACCGCCGGATCGCTGCTGCTCGACGCGGCGGCCAAGGCAGGCTGGTATGCGTTGATGAGCCGCTCCTCCGGGCCGCAGATCCGCGGCGGCGAAGCCGCCGCGATGCTGCGCTTCGCCACCGGACCGGTCATGTCGCACGACGACAGCTTCCACCTGCTGATGGCCATCGACTGGGACAACATCACGCGCTTTTCGGCGGAAATCCCGCTCACCGGCAACAGCCTGATCGTCGGCGATCCGGCGCATGGCGAGGCTCCCGCCGGCCTGCTGAAGAACAGTCCGCGGCAGGCAGCATTGGCGATGACGGACATCGCCGGAAAAATCGAAAACGGCCGCCCCAACATGGTCGCCCTGGGCGCCATCGCGGCCTTGATCGGCCTGCCGGCCGGTGCCATGCAGGCCGTGGTCGAAGATAACCTGAAGCGCAAAGGCCAGGCGGCGATCGAAGCCAGCATGACCGCCTTCCATGCCGGCGTTGCCGCCGCGGCCGATCTGCCGGCAATTCCAAAACTACCGGCGGTTGCCGCCGACAGCGGACCGCGCTGGAGCATCACCGGCAACGAGGCCACCGGCCTCGGCGTAATTCGCGGCGGCGTACGCTTCGTCGCCGCCTACCCGATCACACCGGCCACCGAGGTGCTGGAGTGGCTCGCACCGTCGCTGGCCAAAGTCGGCGGCATGCTGGTGCAGGCCGAGGACGAACTGGCCTCGATCAACCAGATCATCGGCGCCTCCTACGGTGGCGTGCCGGCGATGACCGCGACCTCCGGCCCCGGCCTGTCGCTGATGATCGAATCGCTGGGCCTCGCGGTTGCCGCCGAAGTGCCGCTGGTGGTGGTCGACGTGATGCGCGTCGGCCCCTCCACCGGCATCGCCACCAAATCCGAACAGAGCGACCTCAACATCGCGGTGTACGGCCTGCACGGCGACGCGCCGCACATCGTGGTCGCCGCCAACTCGGTGTCCGACTGCCTGTTCACCACGCAGTGGGCCGTGCATCTGGCCGAGGCCATGCAGGTACCGGCGCTGGTCCTCACCGATCAGGCCATGGGCCAGGCCCGCGCCATCGTGCCCAAGCCCGCCGAACTGGCCTTCATCGGCCAGCGCCTGACGGCCACCGCCGCCGTCGAAGGCGAACGCTACAAGCGCTACGCCATGACCGGCTCGGGCGTTTCGCCGATGGCAATTCCGGGCATGCCGGGCCTGACCCATACCGCCGACGGGCTGGAACACAACGAGTTCGGCACGCCGTCCTCGCAGGCCTCGGATCACCACGCACAAATGGACAAGCGCAGCCGCAAGCTCACGCAATTCAACTACGGCGACCACTGGGCCGACATCGAAGACTCGGAAGTCGGCGCTGGCGACACGGCGATCATCACCTGGGGTTCCTCGACCGGTCCGGCACGCGAAGCACTCGACCGCTACTCGGCTGCCGGCGGCAAGGCGCGCCTGATTTCAGTGCGCCTGATCGCGCCGGTGCAGCCGGAGAAGATGGCGGCGGCATTGAAAGGCATGCGCCGCGTCCTCGTCGTCGAGCAGTCGCACAGCGGGCAGTTCTACCGGATGTTGCGCGCCTTCTACGACCTGCCGGTGGAAACCCGTTCGCTGCACCAGGGCGGTCCGCTGGCCTTCGGTCCCGGCCAGATCCTCGAACAGCTCACTGCATGGAGTGCATGATGGAAGCCGTCGCGAAAAAGAAATACGCCGCCAAGGACTACAAGTCCGACCTGAAACCCATCTGGTGCCCGGGATGCGGCGACTACACCGTGCTCAACTCGATCACCCGTGCGCTGGCCGAACTCGCACTGCCGCCGGAACAGGTCGCGGTCGTCTCCGGCATCGGCTGCTCCTCGCGCATCCCCGCTTACACCAGCGTCTATGGCTTTCACGGCGTGCATGGCCGCGCCCTGCCGGTGGCCACCGGCTTGAAACTCGCCCGCCCGGACCTCACGGTGCTGGTCACCGGCGGCGACGGCGACGGCTTCTCGATTGGCGGCAACCATTTCCTCCATGCCTGCCGGCGCAACGTCGACCTGACCTACATCGTCATGGACAACCAGGTCTATGGCATGACCAAGGGCCAGGCCTCGCCGACCACTGCGCCCGACTGGGAAGGCAGCAAGCTGACTCCGGAAGGCACCGGCATCAACCCCTTCCAGCCGCTGGTGGTGGGCCTCGCCTCGGGCGCCAACTTCATCGCCCGCGTGTCGTCGAGCGACCCGATCAACATGGCGAAGATCATTGTCGAAGCGATCCGGCATCCGGGCTTTTCGCTGGTGCAGGTGTTGAGCCCCTGCGTCACCTTCCGTCCGGAGCAGGCCGAATGGCGCGACATAGTGCGCACCGCCGTGGTCGATTACACGGACGATGCCGCGCGCGCGGCGCGGCGCCTGATGACCGATGACGGCTTCAACGTCGGCAAGGTGCTGTTCAAGGGCAGCCGCCCGCCCTTCCGGCCGGAATTCGAAAACTCGAACGGCTCGGTGGCCGAGCTTGAGGCAAGGTTTGCACTATGAGCAATGATCTGAAAAGCGGCGACGCCATCAACACCCTGCCCGAACTGCTGGCCCATGCACTGGCCATGGAGACCGAGGCCGCCGAGCGCTACGGCGAACTGGCCGACCAGATGGAAACTCACCGCAAGGCCGCGGTCGCCGCAATTTTCCGCCGTCTGGAAAAAGCCGAGCAGGAGCATCTGGACGATCTGACCGAGCGCTGCAGCAAATTTGACCTGCCGCATTACGCGCCCTGGGATTACCACTGGAGCCACAGTGAAAGCCCGGAAGCCATAGACATCACCAAGGTCCATTACCACTTGTCGGTGCGCGGCGCCGTCCTTCTGGCGCTGGAGCATGAGCGCAAGGCCACGGCGTTTTACGCAGGCGTGGCGCAGGCCGCGGCAGATGCCGAAGTGCGCACGCTGGCGCTGCATTTCGCCGACGAGGAACGCCAGCACATCGGCTGGCTGGAAGCCTGCCTCGCCGGCTGCGGTCCCGCCGACGATACGGCGCTGGACGATCCAGACCCGCCGCTCTCCCAGGAATAGCCGCACCCGCTTTCAATCCAAACCGCAATCGAGGGGAAACCAACATGGCACTTCTGATCAACGACCTTTGCATCGCCTGCGACGTCTGCCTGGCCGCCTGTCCGAACAAGGCGATCACCAAAGACGATGACGATGTCTTTACCATCGATGCGGACCTCTGCACGGAATGCGTCGGGCATCACGCGGTATCCCAGTGTGTGAAGGTATGCCCGGTGCGCGCCTGTGTCGCTGACCCTGCACATGCGGAAAGCAAGGACGAATTGCAGAAAAAATACGAAGACCTGAAAGCACGGAAGGCCGCCTGATTCGGCATGCGGGAATCTCGCCAAATGGCGACAGAGGAGAAAATATGAAGCGGATACTGGGTCTTTGGATCAACGGGCGCTGGCGCGAGGAAGCCGTCGCCTAGAATGCGCTGCTGCTCGATTACCTGCGCGACGGCCTCGGCCTCACCGGCACCAAACAGGGCTGCGACGGCGGCGAATGCGGCGCCTGTACCGTGCTGATCGACGACCAGCCGCGCCTGGCCTGCAGCACGCTAGCCCACAGCGTCGCCGGGCGCCGCGTCGAAACCGTCGAAGGCCTGGCCACCGAGGGCAACATTTCGCGCCTGCAGCGCGCCTTCCACGAAAAGCTCGGCGCCCAGTGCGGCTTCTGCACCCCTGGCATGCTGATGGCGGCCGAAGGCCTGCTGCGCAAGAACCCGCATCCCGAGCGCGACGAGATCCGCGCGGCACTGGCCGGCAACCTGTGCCGCTGCACCGGCTATGTCAAGATCATCGAATCGGTCGAAGCCGCCGCCGGGGTGGGCGCATGAACGCCCCGGACAGCCAGGTCACGAAGATCGCCAACGCCTCCGAGCCGCATGGCGTCGGCGCCCGCCTGCCGCT